>CAMCJO010000042.1 GCA_945875135.1 uncultured Porphyromonas sp. | reverse complement strand
AAAATAGTCACGTGGAGGTTTGGGGTTTTCCACGTGGATATCATTTGTGACTCGGACGCTGTTCGAAATTTTCACGAGCAGCAACGTACTACAACGGACGTGTGGGACGTGTAGGGACGTGGCTAGTCGTGACATTTGCGGGAGCCCGTAATCTGAAGTGTTGTAAATGTGGTCTAGGTTGTCTATATTTGCACGCTCGTAGGAGACGACCTATCTGGGGCGAGTCGGCGATGGTGTGCAATAATCTAGCGACACGGCCGTTCTCTTCGATAGGATACTCCTTATTATATATAACCACTGATATAGACTGACTATGTACTGGACGTTAGAATTGGCCTCCAAACTGGAGGATGCTCCCTGGCCTGCTACCAAAGATGAGCTCATCGACTATGCTCAGCGCTCAGGCGCGCCCATCGAAGTGATCGAAAACCTCGAGGAGATCGAGGACGAGGGCGAGGAGTACGAAACCATCGAGGATATCTGGCCAGACTACCCTAGCAAGGAGGACTTCTTCTTCAACGAGGAGGAGTACTAACTCGCTACTATAGACCCTGACTCATAATCGGGGAATCTCTGCATAGCTATGAGCTTATGACCACACACCACCTAGGATGAGAGAGACGCGCCCACTACGGATCTGCGCTATACGGCTTGCGCCAAGAGAGCACCAGTCGGAGGGGGGCGTGTGCGCTACGGTGAGGTGGGGTCATAAGTCTCTCGGGAGGCTCCTGCTATGTCTGCTTATCGTGGCCTGCTGGCTCCCGATGCGTTCGCTGGCGCAGGTGGATCCGCTCTTCTCGGACTACCGACGGTTGCAGAACTACTACAATCCGGCAGCGATCGGCCTGCAGAAAGATCTGCTCCTGACGGCTGCCTATCATCAGCAATGGATCGGTATCGAGGGAGCTCCTGCGAACCTTTTTATCTCGGCTCACACGGAGCAGCAGTGGGGCAAGAGCTACCACGGCGTGGGGCTGGTGGTCGTGGCGCAGCGTGCGGGACTCTTTACCCGTACAGAGGCGCAGGCGGAGTATGCCTTTCAGCTTAGGTGGAAGGGGGACAAAATCCTCTCTATCGGCACGGGGCTGGGTATGATTAATCTCCTATACGACGGCACCAAAGCACGCATACCAGATGGAGGGGCTATGACGCCAAATGACCCTTCGCTACCCCAGACGCCTGTGTCGGGGCGCAACTTTGACCTCTCTGCAGGAGTCTTGTGGCACACGCCTCGCTACTTCATCGGTGTCTCGGGGCGTCATCTCACGGTGCCGCGCATCACGCTCGATAGGCTCTACTATCAGAAGGTGCCGATACATATCAATGCGGTCTGTGGGTACAATATTACACCCCCAGGTGCGTTATTATCGTGGCACCCCTCACTATTTGCCTCGACAAACTTGACGTCGTGGCGGGTGGATGTCAACCTAGATGTGCGCCTTGCGCAGCGATGGGAGGCTGGTCTGATGTACCGACCTTTGCAAGCGGCGGGGCTACGGCTGGGAGCGCTCTTTGGCAAGTGTCACGTGGGTTACCTCTTTGAGATGCCTACGAGTCAGTTGGCGAGGGGCAACTGGGGCAGTCACGAGCTGGTGATCACCTACGCGCTCCCGATGTCTAGCCACAAGAAAGGGACCAACAGCTACAAGAGCATCCGACTCCTTTAGCCCGCGCACCTCTTTATTAAATAGAACTCTGAAACAACTTAGAAGCTATGAAAGAAGCTTTGCCGACATACAGCAGTCCGTCCCAGAGCGCGCATGACGCCCGTTCCGTACAAAGGCTTAGGACTAGAATCAGAGCGGGAGCCTTGCCCCTACTAGGTGCTTTGGCACTGCTCCTACTCTTCATCTCCGTGCTGAGCATGGTAAGCTGCGCGCCCAAGCGGGGCTCTGGCGTGAGTGCCGAGCTGGTGGGCGTGGGACTCGCCTCGTGGAGTGAGCCAGCGCCCTACGGCATGGTGCGGATACCACAAGGACACATCGTGCTGGGCGAGCGTGAGGCGGACACGGTATGGGGCCTCCCCGCTGAGTACCGAGCCATCTCGGTAGATGCTTTCTGGATGGATCAGACGGAGGTGACGAATGCACAGTGGCGACAGTTCGTCTACTATGTGCGTGACTCGATCGTTCGTGAGCGTCTGGCAGACCCGCTATACGGGGGTAACCCGCTCTACAAGATCACTACGGACAAGTATGGTGACCCTGTCAAGCCTTACCTCGACTGGTCTCAGCCGCTACCCAATCCTAAGCGTGCGCTAGAGCAGGAGCTGGAGGCGATGGAGAGCGTCTACTACACGAACCCCGTGACGGGCGAACGCAAGCTCGATCCTAAGCAGATGCTCTACAAATATGAGGTCTACGACTACCACGCAGCGGCACTCTACCGCAACAACCTACAAAAGGATGTGCGCGCCAGCAAGGGTGTCCAGGAGCCGGTGATGATCTCTAAGGACACGGCTTACGTCAACGACCGTGGCGAGGTGATCCGTGAGACGATCACGCGTCAGCTCGCTAGTGAGTACGACTTCCTCAACACCTACATCGTAGCGATCTACCCCGACGAGACGGTCTGGGTCAACGACTACCCCAACTCTAAGAATGAGATCTATACCCGCACTTACTTCAACCACCCTCGCTACGACAACCACCCCGTGGTGGGTGTCTCGTGGGAGCAAGCGACCGCTTTCTGCCACTGGCGCACGGACAACTACCGCAAGGGACTGAACCTGCCCGACGGAGCAATCGTCCCGGAGTTTAGACTACCCACCGAGGCGGAGTGGGAGTACGCAGCGCGTGCTGGACGGACGAACACGAAGTTCCCATGGAATAGCGAAGACCTAGACTCGGAGGATGTCTGCTTCTTGGCAAACTTCAAGCCCTTCGAGGGAGACTACGCAGCCGATGGGCAGGTGATTACTTCGCAGGTAAGCACTTTCTCGCCCAATGACTACGGTCTCTACGATATGGCGGGCAACGTGGCAGAGTGGACCAGCTCGAGCTACTTTGTCTCGAGCTACGAGATGATGGACGATGTCAACCCGCAGATGCACTACAACGCAGCTCGCGAGGACAACACGATGCTACGGCGCAAGGTCGCCAAGGGTGGCTCGTGGAAGGACGTCCTCCGCTTCATTCGCTCCACACGACGCATCTACGCACCACAAGATGAGGCGCACTCTTACATCGGCTTCCGCTGTGTGCGCAGCATCATCAACAACTCCAAATAAGCAACGCAACAGACAGCCCTAACGACGGCTTTACCCTTCAGATAGATAGACTCATGGCAAAGAAATATAGACGCTACAAGAATGGACTGGAGATGTATCTCTCCAGTAAGAAAGGGCGCAGAGTGCTCAACTTCGCATACAGCTGGGGTGCCGCAGTGGTGATCCTCGGAGCTCTCTTTAAGTTGCTCCACCTACCCTTCGGCAATGAGATGCTTTTCATCGGTATGATCACCGAGTTCTTCGTCTTCTTCATCTCAGGCTTCGAGCAGCCTGAGGAGCACTACCAGTGGGAGCAGGTTTTCCCCGAGCTAGACTCTAAGAACCCGATGGACAAGCAGGAGATGGAGGCTCGCCGTCAGTACCTCCTCCGCAAAGCTCAGGAGGCAGCTGCAGCGCCGGCGCCTACTTACGCCTACCCTGAGGGTCAGCATTACGAGCAGCCTAGTGGTTACGCATCTCAGCCACAAGCTCAGGCGGGGTACGTTGCCCCTGAGGGTGACTACGGTGCACCAGCTTCGGAGGTTCAGGTGGAGCGTCTCTCCTCAGCCATTGATCAGCTAGCCAATGCCGCCTCGCAGCTCAGCCGACTGGGCGAACTTTCTCAGCAGATGACCGATCAGTGGGTCGCTATGCAGCAAGACGGTCGCACCCTCGGTGAGAGTGCCGTCGAGTATCAGACGCAGATGGACACGACCTCACAGCACCTGGCTCGTCTCAACCAAATCTACGAGTCGCAGCTGGCAAGCATCACAGGACAGGTCGCTACCATTGACCAAATCAACCAAGGGCTGGAGCATATTAAGAATATGTACCAAGACTCCGCCATCGATAGTACCACCTTCCGCACGCAAAATGAGCGCTTGACCATGCAGCTCTCTGAGCTGAACCGTGTCTACGCTCGCATCCTGGAGGCGCTGACGGTCAATATGGGCGCCCCCGGCATGGCTGGTCGTCCTTATCAGGGAGGCTACGAGCCTAGTTACTACGCTCCTCGGCAGGAGTACCCCTCGGCACGGCCCGACTACTACGCATCACAGCCCTACCAAGCACCACGCAATGCGGGCGCACCACAGGAGTCGCAAGAGTAGATTGCTTTTTTCACCTCATCTACTCGATAGCTATTCAACTAACACAATCTAGGCATTATGGCAGCAGGAAGTAGTGGCAACCGCAATAGACAGAAGATGATCAATCTGATGTATCTCGTCTTCATTGCGATGGTAGCACTCAATGTTTCCTCGGAGGTGCTCTCGGGCTTTGTCCTCGTAGAGCGCAGTCTGACGCACACCATCGAGGGGGCACAGCAGAGCAATGACAACATCATGAAGGGGCTCTCGACTGCTTATGCCAAAAACCCTAGCAAAGCGGAGCCCTGGTATCGCAAAGGACTAGCACTCACCGCCTATGCCGACTCACTCTATAACGAGATAGACCAGCTACGCCTCCTCATAGCTCAAGAGGCAGACGGTAAGGGTGCCAACCCCAACGATGTGGCACGCAAGGACGATATGAACGCCCCCACGACTGTCATGCTCAACCCGCTCACACGGCGAGGCGCTAAGCTACGCGAGTCGATCGAGGCCTTCCGCACGTACACCACGCAGATGGTTCGTAGCGACAGCCGTCGTGAGCATATCTCTGAGATGCTCAGCACGGAGAGCGCAGGCGGACTCAGCTGGGAGCAGCAGATCTTTGAGAACATCCCCACCATCGCCTCGCTCACGATGCTCACGAAGCTTCAGAGCGACATACGCTCCGTCGAGGGCGACGTGCTGAGTGACCTTGTCCAGAACATCGACAGCGGCGACCTCCGCGTCAATAAGATTGCGGCGCAAGTGATCCCACGCAGTCAGCTCGTCATGCAGGGTAGCCAGTACGAGGCAAGCATCGTCCTCTCTAGCTACGACTCGACACGCATTCCCAAGATTGTGGTCAATGGCTCGACCCTTCCCGAGAGTGCTGGGGGCATTTACCGTGTCACGGCGACCAAAGCTGGCACCTTCCCCATCTCGGGATATATCGAGACGGAGCTACCCGACGGCACCGCTGTCAAGCAACCTTTCCAGTCGGAGTACTACGTCACCGAGCCTTTTGCTACGGTCGCGCCTACCATGATGAACGTCCTCTATGCGGGTATCAACAACCCGATCAGCATCGCCGTGCCTGGCGTTCCCTCGCAAAACGTGACCGCCACGATGACCAACGGCACGCTCACCCGCCAAGGGAATGGCTGGGTAGCTAAGCCCGCTAAGATCGGTACTCCCGCCGTCATCACCGTCATGGCCAAGCAGGCGGACGGACGAACCACCAAGATGGCCGAGACCTCGCTACGGGTACGAGCACTCCCCGACCCGCTACCTTATATACAGTACACCGATGCCAATGGAGCGACCAAGCGCTTTAAGGGCGGACGTATCGCCAAGCGCGACCTCCTCACCGCCAACGGTATCGGAGCAGCTATCGATGACGATCTGCTAGACGTGCCCTACCAAGTAGTGCGCTTCCAGCTCCTCTTCTTTGACTCTGTCGGCGGCGTTATCCCTGAGGTCTCCAACGGTCCCACCTTCTCCGCTAGACAGCGAGACAAGATCCGCAATATGGCAAAGGGTAAGCGCTTCTTCGTGAGCGAAGTGACCGCTCGTGGTCCCGACGGCATCGAGCGACAGATCCCAGCCATCGAAGTAATCGTACGATAGTCTTCACAGCTTTAAGAATAGACCCATCTCACTATACTATGCAACGCATTCAGTCTCTACTCATAGTACTCCTGGCCCTCACGCTCACACTGACCGCTGAGGCGCAAAACTTCGACCCGCTCTCCGCTACCCCGACCGACTCGACACAAGTCGCCACGGAGCAGCCACGCCAGCGCCCCACGGCACGTCAGCGACGCGCTCAGCGAGAGCAGGAGCAGGAGACACAGGCCAACGGTATCTCCATGCGGGCCAAGAACTACGCCGACCAGCAGGTCAAGGATACCGAGGCAGCCCCCTGGCGCCGAGTCGTCTACCGACAGCTCTCGATAGACAGCCTCGCCAATGCCCCGATCTTTCGTCCTGTACGTCCGTCGGGACAGTTGCAGAGCCTCTTCTCGCTCCTCTTCAAGCGCTTCAACGAGGGGAGCATCACCGTCTATGAGTACGAAGACCTCGGCTACGAAAACCTAACACCTGAGCGACAGCTGCGCTTCGAGGACTTCCTCGACCGCTTTGGCATCGTATATGACAAAGACCCGAGCCAGACAGGCAACCGCGCCTTCAAGATCCTCCCCGTCGACATCCCCACGCAGTCCATTCGCAGTTACTATGTCAAGGAGGAGTACTACTACGATGTCAAGACCAGCGACGTGAGCAGTCAGATCGTAGCGATCTGCCCCGTGATGGACGACGAGATATCGATGGAGGGTAGCGTGCGCATACCGCTCTTCTGGGTCAAGTACTCCGACCTGCAGCCCTACCTATCGCAGCAGCCCGTCATGCTCTCGACCAAGAACAACGCCACGACCGCCACGATGGACGACTTCTTCAGTCTCAACCTGTACCGCGGACAAATCTCGATGACGCTAGGCGGTGAGACCGCTGAGCTCAACAGCGAGATGAGCGACTCGACAGCCATGGCTGCTCGTCAAGCCTTCAGCAACCAGATCGAGGGCGAGCTACAGCAGTTTGAGGAGAGCCTCTACGGCACTGAGTACACCACCTCTGCCACAAGCGACGACGACCTCCAGGAGGCGCGTGACAGCGAGGACGACTCGCAGCTCGACACCGCCCGTGCCCGTCGCTCACAAGAGCTGCGCGAGGGCAAGAGCAACCAGCGCAAAGCTGCAAAAGCGACCAAGGCAAAGAAGAAGAGCCGTGCTGACAAGAAGCGTGCTAAGAAGGCTACCCAAAAAGCTGCCAAAACCGAGCAACCGAAGCAGTCGAAGAGCAGCTCCACACGCTCCGTACGCAACCGCTTCTAACCACAGACGACTAAGCAACCGTCTAACCACAGACGACACAAGTAACCGCTTCTAGCCACAGACGCTAAGTCGCCAACCTCACAGCAGAGGGCTGGGTCCGTCACAACGGGCTCAGCCCTCTCTCTTTGTCTCGTCCTTCCACCCGTTGCCCTTCGTGAGGAGCCCCCTCGTGAGGAGCCCTTTTGTAGAGGAGGCGCCGAAGGTTAGTTGTACAGATTCGAAAATTATGTACCTTTGGTGAAACAAACTATCACATACACTCCTATGAACAAGACACTTCTACGCACTTTACTCTCCCTGCTCCTCTGCCTACCAGCTCTACTACACGCAGAGGGCGACAAGGTCACCCTGCGCACATCAGCCCCCGTCGGATCGCAGGTGGCCCTCGCAGTCAATGAGGAGGCAATCATCAGCAATGCACTGCAGCTAGACCATAGTGGAGTCAATGCTGTGGGCAACGACTGCAACTGGTACAAGGTCATCCGTCAGGAAGTCGAGATCACGGGATCTATAACGATGATCGAGACGACCTCATTCAAGCTAGCAAGCCTCAACATCGAGCAGGCTCCCAATCTAGAAGCCTTCTTCTCTGAGGAGCGTGACCGGGGGATACAGACGATCCAAGAGGCGGACTTCTCGATGTGCCCCAACATCTCCAAGATCGGCATTCAGATGGCTGAGCTAAAGCAGATCAAGCTCCAGGGCTTGTCGCAGCTATCCCTGCTCGGTATCGGGGGAAACAACCTCTCTGCCCTAGATGTCTCTGGGTGCAACAGCCTCAGCATCATATTTATGCACCGCAACCAGATCAAGGAGACCGAGATGGGTGCCTTCATAGCCTCCCTACCCTCTCGTGTCGGCCAGTCGAATGGTTTCGTTGTCATCATAGACACACATCCCTCTGTGACGGACGAAGGCAATGTCTGTACAGCTGAACAAGTGCGACAAGCTAGAGATAAAAACTGGATCATTAAGACGGCAAACAATGAGGAGTACCCCGGCTCTGGATATCAGAAGCACATCTCCGACGAGACGATTCGACTGACCACGGCACTGACCATCGGTCAGGGTGACAACTACATCCCGCTTGGTATAGAGGCCTATCCCGATGAAGACTTTGAGGTCGAGGGAGGCACTTACCACAGTACCGCCAACGGGCGTCGCTACTACCTACTAGAGAGTCCTAATCTAGTCATACGTGGCAAGGTGCGCTCGCTGAATTGTGGCGGCACCTACCTGACGCATCTAGACATCAGTGGCAATCCTGAGCTGGAGTCCCTCCTATGTGACGACAACGAGCAGCTCCAGACGCTCATCCTAGGGAACCCGAGCAAGCTGAAACGGCTCAACACCTCTGACTCACCCGTCGGAGATATAGACTTCGCAGTCCTTCCCGCCCTCGAGTACCTATACTGTAGGAATAGTCAAGTGCCTTCACGCTCGCTGGTCTCTCTGCCCTCTCTGACACAGCTCAAAGAGCTAAACTGCACGGGCAACGCATGGAGCACGCTAGATCTCTCCAAAGCCACTCAACTCGAAAAGCTATTCGCAGCTGGGTGTGGGCTATTGAAAGTAGACCTCACGCATTGTCCCAACCTTCGTGAGGTACAGGTACATGTCAATTACCTTAGAGAGCTACCTCTCGCTTCTGACAAGCTCTATAGCGTGATCGCCTTCGACAATGAGATCAGCGGAGAGCAGATGACTCAGCTAGTGGAGAGTCTCCCGACCTTTGAGGCTGGAGCTGATCCAGAGGCTCCAGATCAAGCTGAGTTCATCATATTCCGTACGGACAACGAGCCAGAAGCTGACAAAAACCGCTGTCTAGCCTCAGACGTCCAGATCGCCACAGAGAAGAATTGGACAGTCCTATCCGTTGATATGGATGACAATAAGTCTCTCTACGCAGGAGAGCAAGGCAATCACATATCGCTCTGTCCGACCGCTGCGATATCTCTCTACGTAACCCCTGAGGCGGTCAGCATAGAGGGCATCCCACACGGAGAGACCGTCACGCTGTACGACTTGTCGGGCGTGCAGGTCTATAGTGTAGCGGCCAGCTCAAGCGCAGCCGTCATCAGTACCGACGCTATCCCCTCAGGCGTTTACTACCTATCTGTCGGTGAGGAGATCGTTCCTCTTATCCTAAGATAAAGCACCTCGCCAAGGCGAAGAACTCCAGAGCAGAGGGCTGGGTCCACCACAACGGGCTCAGCCCTCTCTTTGTTTCGTCGCCCCACCCGTCGCCCCTCGTGAGCAACTCCTCGCTGTGTCGAAGATCAAATCGTTTTCCAAGGCTGGAAAGTTTTTGGAAAACCTGTCACCGGCCGAACGTACACACCTGCCGAGCGTACACAAAAGAAGGGGCAGAAACCGCTTAGGTCTCTACCCCATACTTATTTGTCGTAGGGCTGTGCCCCTACAAATATGCCGTGCCTTTAGAGCCTGCTACTTGACAAGCCTAAAGCCTATCATAGGCATCGGGAGTGCGACGCCATCTTTCAGTTCGTAAAGGAGCAGAACATTGGTATCCCAGTTGACCTTCATGATGAAGTTCTTAGTGTCGGTTTCTATTGTTATGGTGGCAGTGTAAGCCTTTTGCGTAGCATCATAGCTGTAATACACAGGGACGGTATACTTCAAGCCTTCTGCAGCCATCGTTAACTCGCCCTCTGTCTGACTTTTGAAGAACAGCTCTCCAGAGATGTCGCGATCTTTCTCATCGATATCAAGCCCTGGGATATTCATATCGGTCTTCCAGCGGGTATTGACGAGTGCCTCCTTGGGGTCTTTGTCTTTGGGACCCTTATCCTTCTTGCAGGAGGTGAGCATGAGGGTGGTACTGGCTAGCAGCATGGCTAGGCAGATGCGGATTAATTGTTCTTTTCTCATTGATTGAAGTGGTTTATGGTTATAATATCAGCCTAAAGAGCTTACTACTTGACAAGCGTGAAGAACATAGCAGGCTTCGGGATGACGACTCCATCTTCCAGCACGTAGACTGTCAAGATGTTTGTGTCCCAGTTGACCTTCAAAACAAA
>CAMCJO010000041.1 GCA_945875135.1 uncultured Porphyromonas sp. | reverse complement strand
CCACAAAGATACCAAAATACCTACAATTAACTACCATAACCTCATATTCTTTTATTGCTGTCCGTGGAAATAAAAAACTCTTCTTCCGCTGAAAAACTTTGACCGGACAGCAATAATGACGGACATATCATACAAAGTGAGCGTGCTGACTATAAAGGTCAACACGCTCACGATTGGGTATAGTATGAGGGGGCGATGCCCCTACTCTATCTTTATGACGAGTGCTTATTCAAAAGGGAAGGTCTTGATGAGCTCCTCAGCCTTGTTCATCTGCTCGTACATGACGACGTCATCCTCGACACGAGGACAGACCTTGCGGAAGCTAGCGAGGAAGCCCTCGAGACGCTCCGAGGTCTTCATAGGACGACGGAACTCGATAGCCTGAGCTGCATTGAGTAGCTCGATACCGAAGAGACGATAGAGGTTGGCGATGAGTGGCATCAGCTTCGTTGCTGCATTAGCACCCATAGAGACGTGATCCTCCTGACCATTGCTGGAGACGATGCTGTCGCTAGCTGCTGAGTGGCAGTACATCTTGTTTTGGCTGACCATAGCAGCTGCGGCATACTGCGGGATCATGAAGCCACTGTTGAGTCCAGGATTGGTCACGAGGAACTCAGGCAGGTCACGTAGCCCAAGGATGAGCTGAGCGACACGACGCTCTGAGATATTGCCTAGCTCAGCGAGTGCTATGGCGAGGAAGTCATAGACGATCGCTAGAGGCTGACCGTGGAAGTTACCACCTGATACGACCATATCGTCATCGGGGAAGACAGTAGGATTGTCTGTTACGGAGTTGATCTCAGTCTCTACGACACTGCGCACGTAAGCGATGGCGTCACGCGAAGCTCCGTGTACCTGTGGCACACAGCGGAAGCTGTATGGGTCCTGTACCTGGGGCTTGGGCTTAGCAATCATCTCGCTACCCTTGAGTAGCTCACGCATGTGGGCTGCGACCTGTATCTGTCCCCGGTGTGGACGTATCTGATGCAGACGATCATCGTAGGGAGCGTCTAGTCCGGCGAAGGCCTCCAGAGAAAGTGCTGCACACCAGTCGGCGGCTAGCTTGAGGCGCTCTGCCTGTATGAGGGCGTAGACACCATGTGAACTCATGAACTGAGTGCCGTTGAGCAGGGCTAGACCCTCTTTGCTCTTGAGCTTGATAGGCTTCCAGCCAAACTTAGCGAGGACCTCGCAGGAGGGGAGCTTCTCGCCCTTGTAGCGTACCTCGCCATAGCCGATGAGCGGTAGGAAGAGGTTAGCTAGAGGAGCTAAGTCACCTGAGGCTCCTAGCGAACCGCGGTCATAGACGACGGGTAGGACATCCGCATTGAGCATGTCAACGATGCGCTGTACGGTCTCTACCTGTACACCACTATTGCCAATCTGGAGGGCATGAGCCTTCAGAAGGAGCATGAGGCGAATGATGGGCTCTGCGACCTCGTCACCACAGCTACAAGCGTGGCTCTTGACGATGTTTTCCTGAAGCTTGGTGAGCTGATCAGGTGAGATAGTGCGGTTGCAAAGTGAGCCGAAGCCCGTGGTAACACCATAGATGGGCTTGTCGACCTCCTCGACCTTACGATCTAGGTAGTTGCGGCAGTGCTCGATACGCTTGATAGCCTCTGGTGAGAGGGTTAGCTCGAAGTGGTTCTCTAGATACTCTCGGCATAGCTCGATAGTGAGCTGCTCGCTACCGATGGCGAATGATTTGCGTGCTGACATGTTTCTCTATTTGCAAGCTTCCTTAGTATACTCTATAACCTTAGCCTCACGCTCGATCACCTCACGCTCGAGACGATCAGCCTCTGCGGTCATGTCTGCGACGTACTGCTCGTCCTTGATGGAGGTTAGGTTGATGCGAACATTAAAGAGTGCCCCGATGATCGCATTACGTGCGGACATCATAGCGACACAGCCATCGGTGACGGCGTTTTGGTTACCATTAGAGACGACCTCCTCGATATCGCTCAGCAGGCTGTAAACACGGCGAGCGACCTCCATGGGTACGTTGGCCGCAATCTTGGTAGCCTCTTGGATTTGCGCAGAGCGTGCAGCCTTCTCTTCGTCTGTCTCTTTAGGCATTTGGAAAGCAGCAAAGACTACATTGTAAGCCTCGCTATCACGATCTACATCGAGGATCAACTGCTGACGGATCTGCTGCACACGCTCGGCGAGTTGCTTCATCTGCTCCTCGACCTCGGCATACTTTTTCTTGCCAATGGTGAGACCTGCTACCATCTCCGTGAGAGCTGCTGCGATGGAACCACAAAGTGCTGAGATGCTACCACCTCCAGGTACAGGATCCTTGCCTGCGGTGACGTCTAGGAGGCCCTTGACGGTCAAATCTGTTAGACTATTATTCATAGGATGATTGAGATTGTTTGTTAGTTAATTAGATGGGGTGCGACTAACCTTATTTAGAATGCTAGACGCTGGGTGTGGGGGTTACGAGTTTGTTTTCGTATATGGTACCCGCCTTGATGGTGGCTCGTACGAGGTTGACACCAAAGTGATAGGAAAGGAACTTGTACGATGGGAAGCGTAGCAAAGCTAGGTCACCTGCCTTGCCTACCTCGATGCTACCTATCTGATCTGCACGACCGATGGCAGCTGCGCCATTGAGCGTGAGAGCTGTGACGGCCTCCTCGACGGTCATACCCATATAGATGGTTGCTAGAGCAAACATCAAGGGGATGGAGGAGCTGAAGCAGCTTCCAGGATTGAGGTCGGAAGCTACGGCTACGGCACAACCCGCATCGATCATACGACGTGCTGGCGCATACTTCTCGCCTAAGCTGAAGGCGGTACAAGGCAGGCAGGTAGCCACCGTGTCGCTCTGAGCCAATGCTTGGATACCCTTGTCGGAGATCTGCAGTAGGTGGTCCGCAGAGAGACATCCTAGCTCGGCTGCTAGCTCAGCACCACCGAAGGAGACGATCTCGTCGGCGTGCATCTTGACTTTGAGTCCTAGCTCCTTAGCGCGAGTCAAGAGGATGCGTGTCTGCTCATGGTCGAAGACGCCCTTCTCAGTAAATATGTCGCAGCACTCTGCCAAGCCTCGCTCTACGACTACTGGCATGACCGTGTCACAGAGGTAGTGGATGAAGTCTGTGGAGCGTCCCTTGTACTCGGGCGGGGTGTCGTGCGCTCCCATGAAGGTGGGATAAAGGTCTATCGGGTGCTGCTTTTGTAGCGTCCGAATGACCTCTAGCTGCTTGATCTCCGTGTCAAGCTCCATACCGTAGCCACTCTTAGCCTCGACGGTGGTGACTCCCATTGATAGCATGGCGTCTAGATGCGCAGAGGCACGCTGAGTTAGTTCCTCAGCCGTTGCGTTGCGGGTCGCCTTCATCGTGTTGGCTATACCCCCGCCACGCTCCATGATGCTCATATAGCTGTCGCCAGCTAGTCGCCACTGGAACTCGTCCTCACGGTATCCCCCGAAGATAAGGTGGGTGTGACTATCGACAAAGCCTGGCAGGACGCACCCACCCTGAGCGTCATAAGCAACGCAGTCGGTGTGGTCTACTTGCTCGACTTCCTTCATGGTCCCAACGAAGGCTATCTTGCCTTGTCGTACGATGATGGCGGCTGGTCCATCGATGACTCCGATCTGGCGCATCGCCTCAGCACCATGCTGTGCGGTAGAGCCTGGACGGGTCACGATCTGACCAATATTGTATAGATAGAGATTGGACATTAGACTTTAGAAGTTAGAGGTTAGAGAGTAGAGTTTCTAGGCTTTCTAGGTATACTAGTGCCCCTAGTGATACTAGTTGTACTAGGGAGACTAGCTATCCTAGAGACTCTACTCTCTAGTTGGTAAAACGTTCTCTTCGGACTACTCCATCATGCGGAGCTCCAGGATCTGGGTCTCGCAGAAGTTTTCGATGCCGAGGTAGTACTCAGCGCAGTCGATGAGAGCCTTCATAGGTACGAGGCCGATGACCTCAGCGCCAACGATCTCGACACCGTAGCGACGAGCCTCCATACGTACCATCTCGTGAGCACGATAGACGGCAGTCTTGGTGTAGTCGGTAAGGTTCATAGAGACCTGCGTGATGTGTCGGTCTGTCAGCTCTACGCCCATAGCCTTGCAGAAGCGCAGACCGCCACCGATGTGACGTACCTTCTTAGCAATTGCATCAGCGATAGAGAGGTCTGCAGTGTTGAGGTTGACATTGTAAGCAACAAGTGGCATACGAGCACCGACAGCTACGACACCTGCTGTGGGGTGAATATCAGCTGGACCGAAGTCTGGGTGCCACTCATCCTCGTGGATCTTCTCAGCCATACCCTCGAATTGTCCCTTGCGGATCTTAGCGAGGTTCTCACGATGAGGAGCTGTAGCACTCTTCTCATAGAGGAAGACGGGCACACCGATGCGCTCACCGATCTCCTTACCGACCTCCTTAGAGAGCTCGATAGCCTCCTCCATCTCCATATTGCGAATGGGGATAAAGGGGATAACGTCGACAGCTCCCATACGTGGGTGCTGACCCTCATGCTTGGTCATGTCGATCACCTTGACAGCGATCTCGACAGCCGCGATGACAGACTTGCGGACAGCCTCAGGCTCGCCCATGACGGTCACCACGCAACGGTTGTGATCCTCGTCATTGCTGTAGTCTAGGAGCTTGACGCCCTTGGTCTCTCTAAAGGGTTGTACGATCTGCTCAATCTTTGCTTTGTCGCGTCCCTCGCTAAAGTTGGGGACACACTCTACGATCTTTGTCTGGATAGCCATAGTATTATCTATTTATAGTGTTGTGTATTGATATCTTGGTAAGCCTTTTCGATAGGTCTCCTCAAACATTCCGCTAAGTTACTGATTATTTGAAGTCCTGTCAAGCTTTTCAAGAGGAAATAGTACTAAAATGTGCGTTAACTCTTGTAGTAAGTGCGCTTGATACGTGGTGAGAGCTTGGAAATCACTTCGTACGGTATGGTGCCGATGCGCTCTGCGAGATCACTCACCTGCAAGCCTGGCACACCGAAGATGATCACCTCGTCACCCTCTGCGACCTTGCCTTGGAGTGCCGTGAGGTCGACCATGCAAGTGTCCATACAGACGTTGCCCACGATCGGACAGAGCGTGTCGTGGATCATAACGCTCCCCACGCCACAGCTAAAGCGTCGGTCATAGCCATCGGCATAGCCAATCGGTATGATACCGATCTGCCCGCCAGGAGCGACCTGACCACGTCGTCCGTAGCCGATAGTCTCCCCGTCAGGGATCGTCTTGATCTGTAGGAGCGTGGTGCGCAGCTTAGCGACTGGCTCGAGGGTGAGACTACCCGTAGCACTAATACCATAGAGCCCTACTCCCAGACGCGCCATGTCGTAGTGATGATGATTGTATCGCTCGATGCCCGCAGTGTTTTGGACGTGACGCAGAGGACGATAAGAGAGCTGACTCGTCAGGTAGTCGGCACCCTCGTCATAGAGGGCAAACTGTCGCTCCGTAAAGTCGCTCATCGTCGGCTCATCAGCAGCGGCTAAGTGCGTAAAGATGCTCTGCACCCGTATCAACGGCTCCACCTCGCGGAGTGTCTGAGCCAGGTGCTCTAGGGTCGCTCTATCTGGTGTGAAACCAGTACGGTGCATACCGGTGTCTAGCTCGATATGAACGGGATAGTGGCTCAGCCCCTGACGCTCCACATGACGGGCAAACTCACGAAGTATGCGCTCATTGTAGATCTCAGGCTCCAGGCGACTCTGCGTCATCACCTCAAAGGCCTCTACCTCGGGGTTCATCACAATGATCGGCAAGAGGATCCCTTTGCTGCGTAGCTCCTTGCCCTCATCAGCTAGTGCCACCGCCAGTGCTGCGAGGTCTTGCTGCTCCAGAGCCTTAGCCAGCTCGTATGCTCCGATACCATAGCCCTGCGCCTTGGCCATAACGATGATACGTGTCTCAGGTGAGAGGAGTGCCTTGTAGCTCTTCAGATTGCTCACCAAAGCCTCTAGATCTATCTCTAGTGTGGTCTCGTGCACCTGCTTGGCTAGGTGCTGTACGATACGCTCGAACTGAAACTGTCTGGCTCCCTTGACCAAGATCTCCGCATGGCTGATGGTGCCGAGTAGGTCATCGGCGAGGAGCTGGTCAGTCGTCTCGTAGAAGGCGGTCTTCCCTTCCCCACTCCTCTGGAAGTAGTCCTGATAGTTGCACAGCTCGCGTCCCACACCGATGAAGAGCGTATGCGGATACTGTGCGATCATCTCCCCCACCTGCTTGTAAAGGTCTCGTGGTAGCTGAGCACTCTGTAGGATATCGGAGAGGATAATCACCGCCTGCTGATGCGGAGTGGCAGTGCGCTGCTTCTGAAAATCTAGCGCGATACGTAGCGAATTGATGTCGTTATTGTACGCATCGTTGATCAGTCGATTGCCTGCCTGCCCCTCCTTGACCTCTAGTCTCATCTCGATCGCCTCCAGCGTCGCAAAGCGCGCCAGCACCGCCTGGCGCTGAGCCGTAGTGAGTGGCAGGAGACCAATGAGACAGAGACAGTGGGTAGCGTTTTGTATGGAGGCTTGATCCGCAAAAGGAATCGTTACCGTGCTGCTCTCGTCCGCATGCTGAGCTGTGATGGTTGTAGAGCCATCCCCTGAGTTGCTGTAGGAGACGTGGTAGTAAGCTTTGCCTGGGGTAAGGCTCCAGCCGATAGCTTTGTCCGAAAGGCCTAGGTTGTCAATCCCTCGCTGTATCTCATCACTGTCGGCATCGTAGACAAAGTGGTCAGCATCGACAAAGAGCTGGAGCTTTTCCTCGATCTTCTGATTGAGCGAGACGAAGTTCTCTTGATGCGCAGCCCCAATGTTGGTCAAGATACCGAGCGTCGGCCGTATGATGCGCTGAAGGCGTAGCATCTCCATCGGCATCGAGATCCCCGCCTCAAAGATAGCGAGCGTATGCTCCTCCTCCATATTAAGTATCGAGAGCGGCACGCCGAGCTGCGAGTTGTAGCTCTTTGGCGAGCGTACGATGCGATAGCAGCCTGAGAGGAGGTGGTAGAGAAACTCCTTGACGACCGTCTTACCATTGCTCCCCGTGATGCCGATGACTGGGTAGTCGTAGCGCATACGCCAGTGGCTAGCGATCTGCTGCAGCGCACGGAGCGTCTCCTGTACCTGCACGATATTGGCATCAGGATAGCGCTCCACGTAGGGCTCGATAGGCTCGCAGATGAAGAAGGCACGCACTCCATGCTCATAGAGCTGGGGAATATATTTATGCCCGTCGCCCGAGGCGGTACGCATAGCGAAAAAGAGACTGTCACTCGGTGAGGTGAGCTTACGGCTATCGGTCAGGATATGCCGTATAGGACGCTCATCGACGAGATGTGTCTGGATAGGACGAAGGTACTCAAGGATGTTTTGCAGTGTAGACATTATAGTTGTTTAATAGGGGTCATAATGATTCGATGATGGAGGGTATGCAGAGCGTCTCACCATATTGCTCCTGGTAATGTGCTATGCGCTCAGCTATCTGTGCCTCTAGTCGCTCGGCCCCATGCGGAGTCTTAGGGCGATGCTGTGAGAGCTTACGCAGACGCTGAGCCGCCTGACGCATCTCCACCTCACGCGACTCTTGGCTTGCCCAGTATGCAACGAAGTGATCTGCGATATAGTCGATCGCCTCTTCAGAGGGGTGGGTCAAGTCACTAGCGTAAAAGCGATAGTCCCTCAGTTCGTCATGCAGGATCTCATAAGCGGGGAAGTAGTGACAGGCGGGTAGCTCACGACAGAGCGTGTCGCAGAGGATACGAAGCTTGCTCTTTGACAAGTTACTCTCCGCCAAGCCGTCTTGTAAGTAGCGCACGGGACTAACCGTCAGAACCACTTGCAGCGGATGCTTTGCGAGAAGCTGAGAGAGCGTCGCAAGCATACGCTCCTGAAGTAGTTCTAGTGAAAGGTCCCGTCTGTCGAAAAGACGAGCGGGCAGTTGCTGGCAATTTGCCACGGCACGGCCATCCTCTGCCAAGTAGTAGACTTGTGTCGTGCCTAGGGTGATCCAGAGCCAGTCTGCCTCCGCGAGTCGATTGTGAGCCGTATGCCAGAGCTGGGCAGTCGCCTCACGCGCCTCCTCGAGGCTCTCGCCATAGATCGCACTATGGTGGCGCAGACTATAGTAGAGACCGTCGCGCTCTATAATATAAGGAGTGTAGTCGGGTCGGTGCTGCTCATCGCGGAGCAAATCCTCTAGCGTATCGCAGATGCTGATCGGATTGTAGAGCGTACCATAAGGATTGACCAGTACGTCATACCCAAGATGTCTCATACGCTCGCCTATATGCTCACTAAAGCAGGAGCCAAGTGTCAAGACACGATCCCCATATCGCCCCGCTATAGCTGTCGGTACAGGAGCTATCTCGATCGGTGTGAACCACTGTATGGATGGTGAGGTGAGCATCTAGTGAAGTATCAAGGCGCAGAGCCACCACAAAGGTACAAAAAAGCGGGTAGCACTCGTCTGAGTACTACCCGCAATTTAGGGGGAATAGAGTATCTGATAGCGCGTCAGTGCCCTTCCTCTAGAAGCGGGCCACGATTCCTATCGAGTAGTCTCGCGTGTTAACCTCAGCCTGTGCTGACGGCATGGTACTGAGCAGGCTAATCTGTCCGAAGAGTCCGAAGAAGCCGTACCCTATCTCGCCACGCAGATCGACTCCGAAGGGACGCACGTTGAGATCATTATCCACGAGCGTATTGACACGCTCATCGAGCGAGCGGGTACGAGAGTTTTGCAGGCAGACGATCTTAGGAACGACCGCTAGCGAGCTCCACGCATTCGTCTCACCCCACGAGAGCGACAGACCTACGGGCATCTCAATAGTAAGGATACCTAGCTGCGTCCGTGAGTAAACCATATCTGTCGACTCCTGCTTTAGGACAGTCAGCCCCTCATCGTCACGCTGCATAGCGTACTTCTTATCAAAGGCAAAGTTACGCGCCACGAGCGAGGTCCCTACGTTGAAAGCCCACGGACTACGACCGATCTGAAGGATGCCATAAACACCAAATTCTCCACGAGTAGAGCACCAGAAGCGTTGCTTGCCAACCCACTCAGGAGCGGTAAAGAGGTTCCAGCCGAAGGAGGCTACAAAGTGATAAGAGAAATCTCCCATCAGTCTTTTGTAGATGACGGGTCGTCCGTCTTGCTTATGGACCGTACTGACTCGGGAGCGATTCCAAGCAGATTGACGACCGCCTCTCGTCCATACCCTATCTATATAGAGTGGCACTTCTTTCTCCTGTCCCTTCGGGAGTCGGCTCGTCACCTCTATCTGAGTATCTTTCTCACCTCGCATCACATAGACCGTGCGGTCAGCTAGCTGGATCGTATCACACGATGTCCCTGTCTGCCCTGCAGCTCCTAGCGTAGAGAGCAGTAGGGTGACCAGTGCAAATAAGGGTAATGTATAAACTCTTGAGTACATAGTTACGATGCGATTAGAAGGTGATACTTAGTCCAGCTGTGAGGAGGCCCTTGTTGTTGTACCCGCTCATAGCGTCTTTGACGAGGAGTAGCGACTGAGGTGTATAGTGCACGTATAGTCCGATAGGCCTAAAGTCGATAAAAGCACCATAAGTCATCGACAAAGGTGGCGTAGCCTCTGTCATCGTGCGCTCCTTGTGGCGATTGCCATACTGCTTGTGCATGACATACTCCTTGTACTTGATCTGTGGGATCACCTCGATGCCGATGCGCATACGACTACTCATCATCGGGCGCATCCCCAGTGTGATCGGCAGCGATATGTATCGTGTCACCAGCTTGCTCTGACGTAGCCCTATCTCCTCATCGTAGTGGTCTTGGTTCAGTGCGTTGAGTTCCCTATTTGATGTGAAGTAGTAACCATCACGTAGGCTGTAGGAACGTCCCTCTAGAGCAAAGTCAAAGCCGACGAAGTAGCGCCCCTTGATATAGTACCTATACCCTATCGGCGCCACCATATAGTGGTTGAAACAAGGGGTAGCAGCATGCGCGAAGGCATCTCCCAGCATCATCGTCGAGCCGAAGTAAAGCTTTGGGAAGAGACGTATCGTACCCCAGCGAAAGCTATTGTCATCATAGACTCCAAATACACCACCCATGCCCGAAAGCACCTGACGTAACTCACGATCTACCGAGAAAGCGTTCGTCTCCATACGGCGCACACGATGCCGCTCGTTGTAGTCGACGAGTGTCACATCGGTCTGATCTTTACTAGACTCTATAATGACTTTGTAATCATCCCGCTCGATGATTGTGTCTGGAGCGAGGGTCGCTAAGGGATTTGCCTCTAGCCAGTTAGTGGCACAGAGAAGAAGCAAACCTGCCAGCAAACCTCCTCGTAGCGAAGCACGTAAGTAATACTGCATAGGTAGTAGTGATATGAGTTGGTTAAAACGATGTTTGTTACTCCGACAAAGTTAGAAAAATATTGCTATCCGATGAAGAGTTCCTACCTTGGAAATTTTATTTTCCACCGTTGGAA
>CAMCJO010000040.1 GCA_945875135.1 uncultured Porphyromonas sp. | reverse complement strand
TAGAGAGTGTCGTGCGGTCAAACTTGAGATAACTCATAGATAGTAAATTACTTGGGAGTCGTGATGCGATCGCTCTTCGACGCGCCAGAGACAAGCGTAGTGTGGCGAGGTGACGAGCGGTATGGAGGATAGTCCTCTCTGCGTTGCTAAGATACGAATTAACCGCTTAACGGAGGTTAACTTCCCACTAAACGAACAGTTTCCTCCGAAGAAACTAGAGTTTCCTCCGAAGAAACTAAAGTTTCCTACCTATGAAACTGGAGTTTCCTACCTATGAAACTAGAGTTTCCTACCTATGAAACTAAAGTTTCTCCCGAGTGGTACTGATAGTTAGCTCAAAAAAAAGACTAGGAGGCGAACCCCCTAGTCAGGTAGATAGAGTAATAGATTGTGTGGATTAGAACCACTTGTCGATCTCCTCGGAGGTGAGCGAGACCATGATGGAGCGTCCGAGTGGGTCGAACTGCGAGTTGGGCGTCAGAAAGAGGTCGGAGATGATCTGACTGGGCTGGGCAGCACGTGCGTGGAGTGTGTGGCGCACCAGTTCGCTGGCTTGACGCAGAGCTTCGTTGGAGAGGAAGAGTTGCGCGAGCTGCGTCGCCTGAGAGAGCTCTGGATCGCTCTCTTCACGCTCCAGCTGATCGAGGTATTCGCCGAGCGTCTGGGTGATCATATCGGCAACTCCGATGGGGCGGAGCGGTTTGGGTACAGAGGTGATGAGGTAGACGTTTTCGTCTGTGCCTGCAGAGGCTTCTTGCGGGGTGATCTCAAAGCCGATCTGTCGCAGGCTTTCGACCAACTCGTGGTGCATCGGGTAGAGGTCGCTGGGTAGCGACAGCTCCTCGGCAAAGAGTAGCGGCTGCGCCTGATCGGGCTCGAGCGTGAGGGTGGCGATCTGCTGTTCGTAGTAGATGCGTAGCAGCGCGCGATCAATCTGTATGACTGCAAGACGGTCGCTCATCGTGGTGAAGAGGTAGCGCTCCTGAAAGGTGTAGACCAGATTGGTGCTGTTGGTAGCTGGCTGAGCGGGGCTGGCGGAGACCGCAAAGAGTGGATCTGTCGCTGAGGAGGCTGCCCCTGTAGGTTGGCTTGCGGGAAGTGTTGACTCGCCTCGTCGCTGCTGGAAGTCGTCGATAAAGTTTTCCCAATGAGCGGGCGAGTTGCTACTCAGCGGGGAGAGTGGGTCCAGGGGCTGCTGATCGACCGTTTGGATCGCCTTAAAGGGATTGTACTCGGGGTCTATCTGCACGGGCGGTGGCTGGAGCGTACTGCTACTCTGTCGTGTGGCATCGTAGGCCGGTATGTCGATGAGCTGGTCGGTGCTAAAGGTGATGGCAGGCATAGCACTGGTGGTGCTGAGGTGCTCGCGTAGCACTACCATGAGGAGCTTGAAGATAGCCTGCTCGTCGAGGAACTTGATCTCCGTCTTGGTCGGATGTATATTGACATCGATGCGACTGGGGTCTACCTGAAAGTAGATGAAGTAGTTGGGCTGGCTACCAGGCGCAACGAGATCCTCAAAGACGTTCATGACCGCACGGTGGAAGTAGGGGTGCTTCATATAGCGTCCATTGACAAAGAAGAACTGCTGGGCACCTCTGCGCTTCGCATCACGAGGCAGGGTGATGAAGCCCGAGACGTTGGCTAGGGGACCCTGGTACTCGATCGGTATGAGCTGCTTGGAGTAGCTCTTGCCTAGGAGGTCTACGATGCGGTGCTGCAGATCGCTCTTGGGGAGGTTGCGTATGAGCTTGCCCTCGGAGTAGAGGGTGAAGGCGATCTCGGGGTAGACCAGTGCGATGCGCTCGAACTGGCGGTAGATGTGTCGTAGCTCCGTCTCGGAGCCTTTGAGGAAGCGTCGCCGTGCGGGGACGTTGTAAAAGAGATTCTTCACCGTCATAGAGGTGCCTACCTCGGCAACGGTGGGGGAGGAGCTGATGACCTCGGAGCCGTTGATCAGAAGCTTGTAGCCTATGTCGCTGTCGGCCTGTCGTGTGATCAGCTCGATCTGAGCTACTGCCACGATAGAGGCAAGCGCCTCGCCACGAAAGCCCATGGAGCGGAGCGTGAAGAGGTCGTCGACAGAGGAGATCTTGCTGGTAGCGTGCCGCTCGAAGGCCATACGAGCGTCTAGCGGACTCATGCCGACGCCGTCGTCGATGACACGCATGAGTTCTTTGCCGGCATCTTGTAGCTCGATGGTTATCTGCGTGGCATGGGCATCGATGGCGTTTTCGACCAGCTCTTTGAGCATAGAGGCTGGTCGCTGGATCACTTCACCAGCGGCTATCTGATTGGCAATGCTGTCCGGGAGGAGGTGTATGATTTCGCTCATAGGAAGGAGAAGAGGGGACCCTGTCTATAGTATAGTACCCAGACGATGAAGCCTAAGAGGATGAGCGTCAGGATAGAGCGCAAGATGATGCCCGAGCGGGCGTAGTTGTCTATGCCCTTATCTCGCTGCTTCTTGAGATGACGTGTGCCACCGTAGAGGCTCTCCGAGAGACTCTCACGAAACGCTTCGCCAGAGCCATAGTCAGCCTCTACTTGCTTGTCGTGGGCTTTGTTGGCGTCGTCGCTACTTCCTGCTGCGTCGGAGCCTTCGGCAGCTTCGAGCTCTCGTCTGATCTGCTCGATGCGTCGCTGGAGCTGCTCCTTCTTGGGGTCCCAATAGATGGGTTTGTGGTTGAAGCTGCGCGGTTGTCGTGGTCTATATATGAGTCCCATGAGTATAGAGGTAAAAGGTGTATGTAGCTCTGGAGCGAGTCTGCGGGAGACTGTACGGAGCTGCTGTCGCTCTCTAGTGGGCGACGTATGTAGATGGAGAGTGGCGTCTCGGCTACGGCCGTCGTGTCGGAGGCTGCTGCAGGCTTAGCTTCTGCTGGCTTGGGCTTCTCGATGGCTTGCTGGTACTCCTTGTAGAAGGCTTGCCAGGCGGCTAGTCCGTCGAAGCCTTGGCTCATCTTGCTGTTTTGACCTTGCAGTGTAGCGAGCGAGTCGGTAGACTCTAGCTGCGCTGTGCGGTCGGGGATGACATCTTCGGGCGTGAGCGGTCGCTTGTCGCCATGCCACTCGGCACCGCTCATCTGACGCAGCTCATCGGTGAGGTCTTGGATCGGGTGGATCGTTCCCTCAGCTTTGCCATGCCAGAGAATGTGGTCGAGCTTGTCATCGGCAATGTAAACGTCCATCTGCGGGTTTCGCACCTGAGCGAGGGCGTAGTAATGCTTCGCTTTTTCCTGCTGCAGGTAGTAGCGTGACTCCACATTGGAGCGATAGAAAGCGTGGTCGAGTGTGCCTTCACGGAAGTAAGCTTGGATCGTATCGGCCTTGACACGATCCTGCTTAACCGAATCAATCCAGCGCACGGTCGAGGCGTTGGGCCAAGCGAAGGCGCGGTCGATCGTATCGTTGGCAAGGTGAGCATAGATGGTGTCACCCTTGAGCTGTGTCGAATCGTTCCACAAGATAGGACTGCCAAAGAGCTTGATGAGCGAGTCGACGGAGAAGTAGTGTATGGAGTCGCCGATGGCCTGTATATCCTTGCGGTAGAGGCGCACATCGTGGTACCCCTTGGTGTACTTGACCTCTAGCGAGTCGGTAGTGCCTGGAGGCGGAGGCAGATTGCGCTTGATCCCCTCCATGATCTGGGCAGACATATATAAGGTATCCTCCTCGGAGTAGTCCATGACGTAGGCGCGTCCTGTGGCGTAGGTATAGCCATTGGCCTCATCGAGATAGCCGTAGTCGCCGAAGTAGGTGACCTTGTCCTCTTGATTGTCGATCACCACATCGTAGAAGGCCTGGCAGATCTGTCTCTTCTTGTCGTAGAGTATCGAGTCGCCCGTCATGGTGCCATCGGGATGCGTGACGAGCGAGCGGTCGAGGAGGATGCTCTGCTCGGTATCTGTATTGTAAAATCCACGGTCGGTTTCGATCGTGACCGAGTCTTTGGTCTCTATGAGGGTGGGGCTGACAATACGACAGATCGAGG
The DNA here is from genome assembly GCA_945875135.1 of uncultured Porphyromonas sp. Lineage (GTDB taxonomy): Bacteria > Bacteroidota > Bacteroidia > Bacteroidales > Porphyromonadaceae > Porphyromonas. The sequence goes on along the minus strand of CAMCJO010000040.1, from coordinate 6,732 downwards.
TCTTCGTATTGTAGTGCAGTATGTCGGTGTCGAGGGTAAAGCGGTCGTTCTCTAGATGCACATCGTTCTGAAAGAGTGCCTCGTCGGAGCTGGTGTTGTACTCACCGTAGATAGAGGTGAGCGTATTGACCGAGTCGGCCAGGGTGCCGAAGTTGTCGTAGTAACCGACCTTTTGGTTGCGATCGTAGAAGAGCCTCTCGGTGAAGAGTGTCGTCACATTCTTCGTCAAGATCACATTGTCGTGGAGCTCTGCCATGGCGGTCATACCGTCGTACAGCATCTCTCCAGCGGTGATCGAGATCGAGTCTCCCTCTAGGATCTGCACATGACCGAAGGCGTCAAAGGAGTTGGTCGTCTCGTTGAGATTGGCACTGTCGCAGGTCATGATCCAGCTGCCATGCCTGAGACGCACATTGCCCGTAAGGATGACAATGTCTGGGTGTATCTCCTGATCGTGTCTGAGTACATCGGCATGATCGAGGATGATGAGTCGCTTGCCTCCCACCATCGCTGGGGGAGGTGCTGGAGCGTCCGCGACATGAGACGAAGGGTGTAGCATCGCCGTACCGCCCCATAGTGGTAGCCCCACAAAAAACACCAGGGCGACCGCTAGTAACCCGCTAAGGGTGAGTAGTAGTCGCCGTGTAGTGGTCACTTCGCTGGGCTGATGGGACATGAGACTCTATAGTCTAATGGGTAGAGATGTGGGTACGCGATCACCTCCCCTGAGGAAGCGTAGGTACTACTTCTTGATCCAACCTGGATAGCGGAAGTCGCACTGCTGATAGTCAGGGCTGATGCGTATATAAGTACTCTTCTGGTGCTGTACGATCCACTTGTCTAGCTCTTTCTGCTTCTTGTCCTGCAGAGCTAGCTGCTTGATGAGCTGAAAGTCGGTAGCCATGTCGGCACGGTGACCAGCGACGCGACGCTTGAGCTTGAGGAGTACGACCTGCGTATTGCCGTTGGCATCTTGAGAGACAAAGGCGGGAGAGACATCGCCCACCTGCATCTTGTCTACATAAGAGGCGAAGTCTTGCTGCAGCTCGGACATGGTAAAGAGTGCCGTGCCGTAGCGGTCGCTCTCGTAGTCTTCGTTGAGGAGGAGACCAAAGTTGTTTTTCGTTTCGTCCACGTTGCTGCATAGGACAACGGCCTCGTCAAAGGAGACCTTGCCATTGCGCACCTGCACAGCGACAGAGTCTGCTTTGTTGACGGCTTGCTGTAGTTTGTCTGGAGCCACGCTCGGCTTGAGGAGTATATGACGGAAGTTGATCGTGTTGTCACGCTTCTCAATAAGCTGTACGATGTGATAGCCTGTGGCGGTACGTATGATAGGAGAGACCTGCTTGGTATCGGTCAAAGCGAAGACAACCTGGGCAAACTCAGGCTCTAGAGAGCTGCGAGCCACGAAGCCATACTCACCACCACGCAGGGATGTGCGCGAGTCCTGTGAGTAAAGACGTGCTATCGTGGAGAAGTCGCGACGCCCAGCGAGGATATCTTCGGAGTAGCCTCTGAGCTGCTCTTTGATCTGATCAATAGCTGCCAGCTCGATGTCAGGCGTGATACGAAGTGCTTGGACCTCGACGACATCTGGTATGTATGGCAAGCTGTCTTGGGGTATCTGAGCGTAGTAGGAGCGGATCTCTGTGGGCGTTACGGCCACTCCCTGGATGATCTTCTGTTGCATCTGTCGGACGATCTCATTATTGACCGCCATGATGCGTTGCTGCTCACGAATGCTGGAGTAGGGACGGTTGAAGTACTCCTCGAGACGCTCACGAGAGCCGATCTGCTGCACGAGGCTCTCCATAAAGTTGTCTACAAATCGGTCTACCTTAGTATTATCTACCGAGATACTATCGATCTTAGCTTGGTTCAGAAAGAGCATCTGGACAGCTAGTTGCTCCGTGAGGTAGCAGTCGGGGTTTCCCTCGAGAGGCATCCCCTGAGAGCGCATGTAGAGCTTTTGGTTTTCTATCTCGGACTTGAGGATAGGCTCATCGCCCACGGTCCATATAACCTCATCGACGACAGATCCTGCGCGGGTCTTCTGCTGCGGTGTCTGAGCCGTCAGAGAGAGGCTAGCCAGCAAAGACAAGAGCATGGATGCTATCATCCTGCGTGCGGGTGATGTAGATGATCTATAGGTAGACATAAGAGTTGTATTGCTAATGTGGTCTTATTGATTGCAGGAGAAGATGAGCATAGCGAGTCGTAGCTCCGCCTCGTTGTAGAAGTCTTCGTACTCGCTGATGAGGTCGTCTAGCGTGCATCCTGGGTGGTCCTCTAGATACTCTTTCAGCTCGTCGTAGCTATCCTCACCTAGCTCGGAGGAGATGAGGTAGTTGAGCTTGACTTTGGTGCCAGACTTGACGATACGCTCCAGCTCGGTGAGTAGATCGTCGGTACTGATAGAGTGCGAGATAGCAATGTCTTCAAGGATCACCTGACGGTCTAGCTGCTGTACGATAGAGATATGCTGCTTGGTGTTGTTAGGCAGTGTGCGGATCTTGTAGTCTTCGGGTCGCTCGATCTCATACTCCTCGACATAGTTGCGTATGACACGGACGAAGTCCTCGCCATATCGGTCAGCCTGCTCGACATTGACACCTGATATGTTCTTAAGCTCAGGCAACGTAATCGGGTATAAGGTAGACATCTCCTCAAGGGCAGCATCTGGGAAGACCCCATTGGGTCCGAGCCCGAGCTTGATGCTGAGCTTCTTGCGCATATCCTTGAGTATGTTGTACAGAGCGGGATCGGTAGAGGCTGTACGTCCACGTCCACTAGATGCAGAGCTATCCGTCTCCTCATCATCGTCTAGATCCTCATCGTCATCTAGATCCTCCTCATCGGGAGTTACAATCTTGAACGAGGTCGGCTTCTTGATAAACTTCTTGCCACTCGGTGTGACGCTCAGGATACCATAGGTCTCTGTACTCTCGGTCAGGTACTGAAGTACTAATGCGCGCTCTACGACTAGCTCCCATACATCTCGTGAGTAGTCGCCACCTATGCCATAGGACTTCAGTTTGTCATGATGAAAGTCCTCAATAGGAGCGGTGTCGCAACCCAGGATCACATCGATGACATGATCCTTCTTAAATTGTTCTTTGAGCTCCAAGACCGTTTGGAGCAGTTGTTTCAAAAGCTCTTTAGCCTCCATTGTTTTCCTGTTTTTTGCACAATTGTCACACGCTCCACAGTTCTCCTGATCATATCTCTCTCCGAAATAATAGAGCAGATATGCCCGTCGACACATGGGCGTGAGTGCAAAGGTAGAAGTTTTTGCGAGTAATTGCCTACCTATCTCCTGCTCGGCGATAGGTTTTCCCTGCATAAAGTTCTCCAGTTTCTGTATATCTTTCTCATTATAAAAGGCTAAGCAATATCCCTCGCCACCATCACGACCTGCACGTCCTGTCTCCTGATAGTAGCCCTCGAGGCTCTTAGGCATGTCGTAGTGTATGACGTAGCGCACATCGGGCTTGTCGATACCCATGCCAAAGGCTATCGTGGCGACGATCACACGGCACTCCTCGCTCAGGAAAGCATCCTGATTGGCCGAGCGCTCCTTGGCGTCTAGTCCGGCATGGTAGGGGAGCGCCTTGATGCCGTTCATCTGGAGCAGCTTAGAGAGGTTCATCACCTTCTCACGGCTCATACAGTAGATGATACCGCTCTTGTTGGGTCTCTTGCGGATAAAACGGATGATGCGCGCATTGACATCTTCGCCCTTCTCCTCGACGCTGTAGTAGAGGTTAGGACGGTTGAAGCTAGACTTAAAGATCCGGCCATCGAGGATGCCCAGATTCTTGCGAATGTCGTGCTCCACCTTAGGTGTCGCAGTCGCTGTCAGCGCGATGATCGGTCTGCGTCCTATCTCATCGACTACGGGGCGTATCTTGCGATACTCAGGGCGAAAGTCATGCCCCCACTCGGAGATACAGTGCGCCTCATCGATCGCAAAGAAAGAGATCTTGACCTGACGGAAGAACTCTATGTTCTCAGCCTTGCCGAGCGACTCGGGAGCCACATAGAGTAGCTTCGTGTCACCCGCAGAGACATCTTGGTAGACCTGATCGAGCTGAGCTTTATTGAGCGACGAGTTCAGCACGTGTGCTATATCGTTAGATCCAGTCGTCTCGCGCAGGGCATCGACCTGATTCTTCATCAGAGCAATCAGCGGGGAGACGATGATAGCCGTCCCCTCCATGATGAGTGCAGGGAGCTGATAGCATAGAGACTTACCGCTACCCGTAGGCATCAAGACAAAAGTGTCGTGACCCTCTAGCAGGCTTTGGATGATCTCTTTCTGATTACCCTTGAACTCTTCAAAGCCGAAGATCTTACTCAGTAGTTCTGTCAGATTGTGTGTCATGGTTCGTGAGATTGGTCATCTGGAGAGGCACTGTGATGCGCTCTCCACTGGTGGATTAACGATTACATAGGTGGTGCGCAGGTTTGTGGCAGAGGTAGATTTAGTTGGCTAGAGAGGTAGTCATGCTCGGCGTAACCTTAGAGCGAGCATACTGCTCTGTGATACGTAGCGTCTTACGCTTCAGAGAGGGTATCTCGTACATCGCGTCGATCATGATCTTCTCCACGATCGAGCGCAGTCCACGAGCCCCCAGCTTCGTATCGACAGCGACATGGACAATATACTTGAGTGCCTCCTCGTCGAAGGTGAGCCGTACACCATCCATCTCAAAGAGCTTCTGGTACTGCTTCGTGATGGCATTCTTAGGCTCTACGAGGATGCGCAGGAGTGACTCACTATCTAGGGCGTCTAGATAGGTCAGGATAGGCAGACGTCCGATGATCTCGGGGATCAGCCCGTAGCGTCGCAGGTCTTGATGGGTAATGTGTGCCAGCAGATTGTTTTGGATCGTCTGGTAGTCCATCTGCTGCTCCTTATAACCCACCACGCGGGTGTTAAGGCGCGAACCGATGATACGCTCTATGCCGTCAAAGGCACCAGCGCAGATGAAGAGGATCTGCTGCGTATTGACTTGGATAAACTTCTGCTCGGGATGCTTGCGACCGCCATAAGGAGGGACGTTGATGACACTCCCCTCGAGCAGCTTGAGAAGGCCCTGCTGCACCCCCTCGCCACTCACATCACGGGTGATGGAGGGGTTGTCGCCCTTGCGGGCTATCTTGTCAATCTCATCGATGAAGACAATGCCACGCTCTGCAGCAGCTACATCGTAGTCGCAGTTTTGCAGTAGGCGAGAGATGATACTCTCTATATCCTCTCCCACATAGCCCGCCTGCGTCAGGACCGTCGCATCGACCATCGCAAAGGGCACCTGCAGCATACGAGCTATCGACTGCGCTAGGAGCGTCTTACCACACCCAGTCGGCCCCACCATGATGATGTTGCTCTTGGCAATCTCTACGTCGTCTAGCTTAGAGCTCTCGTCGCTCTTTTCGTCCTTCTCCTGGCTAGCCAAGATACGTTTGTAATGGTTGTAGACAGCCACTGAGAGATACTTCTTCGCATCGGTCTGCCCGATCACGTAGCGATCCAAGTAAGCCGCTATCTCCTGCGGCTTAGGTAGCGACTCGTAGGTGAGTGGCGCAAAGGCAGAGCCCTTGCCTCCCTGCTTTTTCTGTTCAGTAGCGTCCAGCGTGGGGCCAGAGACCAGCCCGTTCTGATAGAGCAAAGTGTAGATCTGCTCCGCACAGTCGCTACATATCTGCGCAGAGCCCTCGGCACCTATTAGTATAGGCACCTCGCTCTCAGGACGATTGCAAAAAGAGCAACGACGCTCTATCGAATTACTTTTCTTTGCCATCTGCCTTCTTGTCCTTAGCTGCTTGCTTAGAAGATACGAGTACCTTATCGATCATACCATACTCCAGAGCCTCTGAGGCGGTCATCCACTTGTCACGATCGCTGTCTCGCTCGATCTCCTCGACAGAGCGACCCGAGTGATCAGCTATGATCTTGTACAGCTCAGCCTTTACCTTGAGGATCTCCTTAGCAGCGATCTCTATGTCGCTCGCCTGACCCTGCATGCCGCCCATCGGCTGGTGTATCATCACCCGCGAGTGGGGTAGTGCATAGCGCTTACCCTCGGCACCCGCTACGAGGAGGACAGCAGCCATCGAGGCGGCCATACCGGTGCACATCGTCGAGACATCGCACCCCACGTACTGCATCGTATCGTAGATGCCAAAGCCCGCATAGACCGACCCACCAGGGCTATTGATATAGATCGAAATATCCTTGCCTGGGTCCGCATTGTCTAGGTAGAGGAGCTGAGCCTGGATCACATTGGCGGTGTAGTCGTTGACCTCCGTGCCGAGGAAGATGATACGATCCATCATCAGTCGGCTGAAGACATCCATCTGCGCCACGTTGAGCTGACGCTCCTCGATGATGGTCGGATTGATGTAGCCTGTGGAGGCAGTTATGTAGTCGTTGAGTGCATTGGTATTCATCCGAAGATGAGCGTGTGCATAGTGGACGAAGTCCTTATTGTAGTCTGTCATATTGCTGAAGCAAAGTTTGTGTGAGTTACTATTTATAGGTAAAAGGAGCGAAGCCACGCTTCACTTGCTAAAGGTTAGAGCCAGTCGAGTCACCCCGACCAAGCTTGATTTGAGACTGTTGACTTTTGCAACAGCCTCGATTTAGAAACAAAGATAACGCTATTTCTGAACATACGCCACACCTCTCTCGTCGGAGCTCCCGCAAATCTCACGAGTGTGCGACCC
>CAMCJO010000039.1 GCA_945875135.1 uncultured Porphyromonas sp. | reverse complement strand
TTATGAGTTGCTCGTGTGTAGGGACGCCCGGCTAGCGTCGACAGGGCACAAGCAAATAACCCTGTGTAGAAACGTATTCCTACACAGGGTTATTTGTATGAGGGCTACTACGCGTCAGTTGTTGAGCATCTGCTTGAGGGCGTCTAGCTCCTTGAGAGCGTCCAGGGGCGTGAGGTTGTCGATGTCTAGCTCGTTGATCTTGGTGCGGACTGCCGTGAGGACTGGGTCGTCTAGCTGGAAGATAGACATTTGCATGCCACCGCTCTGTGACGCGCTGGGGGTGGCGGAGTCGGGGGCTTGGTCGCTCTCGGTGCGGTAAGCCTCCAGGTGCTGGAGCACTTCGCCAGCACGCGCCACGATCCAGGTGGGCATACCGGCCAACTTCGCGACCTGTATACCGAAGCTGTACGCTGAGCCGCCTGGGACCAGCTTGCGGAGGAAGAGCATCTCGCCATCGATCTCACGTGCCGAGACGTTGTAGCACTGCACCCGCTCAAGGTGGTCGGCCAGCTCGTTGAGCTCGTGGTAGTGCGTGGCGAAGAGCGTCTTGGCGCGCCCTTGCGTCGTGCTGTGCAGGTACTCGACGATGGCCCACGCTATGGAAACTCCGTCGAAAGTACTGGTGCCACGCCCCAGTTCGTCAAAGAGGATCAAGCTGCGAGGGGTCAAATTGTTGAGGATGCTGGCCGCCTCCTGCATCTCAACCATAAAGGTGGACTCGCCCACGGCGATATTGTCCGAGGCCCCCACACGGGTGTAGACCGAATCGACGATGCCGATGGTGGCCGAGGTGGCGGGCACGAAGCTTCCCATCTGCGCCATGATCACGATGAGCGCCGTCTGGCGGAGCAGAGCACTCTTACCGCTCATGTTGGGTCCGGTGATGATCATAATCTGGCAGTCGATGGGAGAGAGCCGCACATCGTTGGGAATGTAAGGTTGCCCCGCCGGGAGGGTTCGCTCGATGACTGGGTGGCGACCGTCAACGATCTCCAGGTCGTACCCCTCGTTGAGCGTGGGGCGACAGTAGTCATACGCCTCGGCAACAGCAGCCAGCGAGGCGAGGACATCGAGCTGCGCTAAGATCTGAGCATCCTGTAGGAGTTGGTTGGCAAACTGCTGAAGCGTCCCGATGAGCTTCGCAAAGAGTTCCTGCTCTAGGGCTAGGATACGATCTTCGGCACCGAGGATCTTCTCTTCGTACTCCTTTAGTTCTTGGGTAATGTATCGCTCGGCACTGACGAGCGTTTGCTTGCGAATCCACTCTTCGGGCACTTGCTCCTTGTAGGTGTTGCGCACCTCGAGGTAGTAGCCGAAGACATTGTTAAAGCCGATCTTGAGACTGGCGATGCCGGTGTGCTCCGTCTCACGAGCGAGGAGGTCGTCGAGGTATTGCTTGCCCGACTTGAGCAAGCGCCGTAGTTGGTCTAGCTCTTCGCAAAAGCCTTCGGCGATGGTCTCTCCTTTGCCGATCTGCTGCGGTGCCTCGGGGTTGAGCTGGAAGGTAATCTGCTGGCACAACTGCGTGCAGGGATCAAGTAGCGAGCAGAGTGCCGTGAGGGTCTCCTCGCCTTCGTCTAGAGCGAGCTGGCGTATAGGTGCGATGAGGGCGATGGAGAGCCCGAGGCGAACCACTTCGCGCGGGGTGATGCGTCCCATGGCGACACGTCCCACGAGGCGCTGCAGGTCGCCTATCTCCTTCATCTGGTCGGTGAGCTGGGTGCGTAGCTGCGGATTGTCCACAAGGTTTGCCACAATGCTCTGACGCTGTTGGATCGCTTGGAGATCTTTTAGCGGGAAGGCTATCCACTGATCCAACAGACGAGCACCCATCGGTGTGACCGTTTGATCGAGGATCTGGCGGAGCGTGGTGCCGCCCGCATTCATCGGGGTGGTTAGCTCCAGACTGTGAGCCGTAAAGCCGTCGATGCGCACATGTCGCTGCTCGTCGATGCGCACGATGCGGGTGATGTGACCGATCTCGGTGTGCTTCGTCATGTCGAGATAGTGCAGCACGGCACCCGCAGCGGTGATCGCTAGCGGGAGGGTGTCGATGCCGAAGCCCTTGAGCGAGAGCGTGCCGAAGTGCTGCAGGAGACGCTCCCGGTTGTTGCTCTCGGAGAAGATCCAGTCGTCGTAGTCCGAGAGGTGCCCCTCGGGCTGGAGAAGGTGTTGCAGGCGGTCACGATGCTTGCGCTCGATGAGGATCTCCTTGGGGTTGTAGCCGGAGATGAGCTTGGCGAGTACCTGATCGGTGCATTCGCTGGCGTAAAACTCTCCCGTCGAGAGGTCGAGCAGTGCTAAGCCGTAGCGGTTCTCCCCTTTAGCTTCGGGGTAGACGGCTGCGAGGAAGTTGTTTTGCTTGCTCTGGAGGACATTGTCCGTGGTGACCACGCCGGGGGTTACGATCTCGGTGATGCCCCGCTTGACCAACTTATTGGTCAGCTTCGGATCTTCGAGCTGATCGCAGATAGCCACCCGCTTGCCCGCCCGCACCAGCTTAGGCAGGTAAGTGTCGAGCGCATGGTGGGGAAAGCCCGCCAGCTCGACATGCTGCGCGGCTCCGTTGGCACGCTTGGTGAGCGTGATGCCGAGGATCTTGGACGCCTCGATAGCATCGTCGGAAAAGGTCTCGTAGAAGTCGCCCACACGAAAGAGCAAGATAGCATCGGGATGCTTCTTCTTGAACTGCATGTACTGCCGCATCATCGGGGTCTCGGCGATCTCTTTCTTAGCCACGGGATAAATAGTCTATTAGGTCGTTATGGCATCAAAAGTACCAAAAAAAAGCATACCCCTCGTCTCAGCCAACCTCCTAAACCTTGTAACCCGCTGTAGGGACGCTCGGTCTGAGCGTCCGTTGTGTCAAAGGTTACAGCATCGTGGTTTTAACGGGGACGGACGCCCTCCCGCTAGATACTATCCGTGCGTCCCTACAACGGGCTACACGTGAGATTTGCGGCAGCGAGGGGCTAGAGTAGTCCCTCTTGACGGAGGCGGTCACGCACTTCGCTGGCGGAGGTGTAGCGCTCGATCTGCTCGATGAGCTGACGCAGCTCGACAAGTTCGTCGCGCACCGCTTTGAGCTGGGCGATCGCCTCGGCACGTTGCTCCGCCTCTTGGGGATTGTGTCGGAGAGTTGCCTTGGCACCGTCGATCGTCAGGTTGGACTCTCGTAGCAGGTGACGGATCAGCTGCAGTTTGCGCAGATTATCTTGCGAGTACTTGAGTCGTCCCGTGCTACTACGACGCACCTGCACGGCAAAGGTCTCGACCCAGTAGCGCACCGTCGACTGCGCCTCCTCGAGCATGTCGGCCACCTCTCGGTGAGAGTAGTAGAGCTTTTTGCTGTCCATAGGGTCTTACGCTTTGCGGGGTGAGAGCTTCTCCTTGAGGTAGTGACCCGTGATCGATTCGGGGCAGGCGGCCACCTCCTCGGGCGTGCCAGCCACCACGAGCTGTCCACCCTTGTCGCCCCCGTCGGGTCCTAGGTCGATGATGTAGTCGGCGCTCTTGATCACCTCCATATTGTGCTCGATGATCAGCACCGAGTGCCCCTGGTCGATCAAGTCTCGGAAAGCGGCTAGGAGCGTAGATATGTCGTGAAAGTGTAGTCCTGTGGTCGGCTCATCGAAGACGAAGAGCGTGTGTGGCTCGTGATCGCGACCGAGGTAGTAGGCAAGCTTGAGGCGCTGGTTCTCACCGCCCGAGAGCGTCGAGCTGTTTTGCCCTAGCTGTAGGTAGCCTAGCCCGACACGCTGCAACCCCTCGAGGAGACGAATGATCGAAGTGGTCTGGTCGGCTGGGTACTTGGTAAAGAACTCTATCGCTTGGTCCACCGTCATCTCCAGCAGGTCGTAAATATTGACTCCGTGGTAGGTCACTTCGAGGATGTTCTTCTGAAAGCGCTTCCCCTCGCAAGCATCGCAGACCAGCGTGATGTCCGTCATGAACTGCATCGGCACCTCGACGACGCCATCTCCCTTGCACACTTCGCAGCGTCCCCCCTCCTTATTAAAGGAGAAGAAGTAAGGCTTGTAGCCCATCTGCTTTGCCAAAGGCTGGTCAGCGTACAGCTCGCGGATCGGCGTAAAGGCATCTATGTAGGTGACCGGATTGGAGCGTGTGCTGCGTCCCACGCTGTTTTGGTCCACGTAGAGGACCTGCTCCACGAGGTCAACGTCTCCCGTCAGCATACGGCTCTGCGTCTCCCGAGGACGTGCATTGATGATGCGCTGTAGCTCCTCCACAAGGAGGTCGGAGATGAGGGTACTCTTGCCCGAACCGCTCACGCCCGTGATCACCGTCATGTTAAAGAGCGGTATGTCCACGTCGAAGCCCTTCAGATTGTTCTTATGCACACGGTGCATTGTCAGCTTGCGCTGCACCGGGCGACGGAGCTTTGGCACCGGTATCTCCTCGCGCCCCGTCAGATAAGCCGCCGTGTAGCCCGGCGTCTTGGGCGTAATGTCGCTCGGCTTGCCGTGGTAGATCACCTCGCCACCGAGACGACCCGCATCAAGCCCCATATCAATCAGGTAGTCGGCCGCACGTATCGTCAGCTCGTCATGCTCCACGACGATGACCGTGTTGCCCTGGTCACGCAGCTCCTTGATGACCGAGATCAGCCGATCGGTGTCGCGGTCGTGCAGTCCGATGCTCGGCTCATCCAGTATGTACATCGAGCCGACGAGGCTGTTGCCCAGACGTGTCGCTAGGTTGATGCGCTGGCTCTCCCCGCCCGAGAGCGTGTTAGAGCGTCTGTCTAGGGTCAGGTAACCGAGCCCCACGCCGTCTAGCGTGCGGAGTCGGTTGCGGATCTCTTTGAGCGGACGCTCCGCTATCTTCGCCTCATCGGGATCCTCCAGCTCTTGGGCAAAGAAGGTCAATGCCTCACGGATCGACATCTGCCCGATCTGGTAAAAGTTCTTACCCATATAGGTAAAGAGCAGAGCATCCTCCTTGAGCCTACCGCCGTGGCAGGCGTAGCACTCGCTCTTGCCCCGATAATGCGCTAGGCGAACACGGTTTTGGATCTTGTAAATGTCCTTCTGGAGCATGGCGAAGTAGTCGTCGATGCCGTAGAGCGTTCCTTTGCCCCAGCCTCCGCCTTCGTGTCCGTGCCAAAGCAGGTCACGCTGCTCTTGCGTTAGCTCAGCATAGGGTGTGTGGATGGGGAAGTCAAAGCGCTTCGCCTCGTGCATGAAAGCTTTCGCCCACTCGGAAGACTTAGCCCCACGCCAGCAATCCACGCACCCCTCGTAGAGCGAGAGACTATCGTCGGGGATTACCCGCTCAGGGTCAATGCCAAGGATAGAGCCAAAGCCTCCGCAAACGGTGCAGGCACCCGCAGGGCTATTGAAGTTGAAGAGGTCTGGCGTAGGCTCCGTAAAGGTCCGCCCATCTGCCTCAAAGCGTGCGCTAAAGTTGCGCCTGCCCTCGCTACTCCAAGCACCCTCGCTATCTTGCCAGCGTAGGGCGCAGGTCTCCCGACCCTCGTAGAGTGCTATCTCGATAGAGTCCCCGAGGCGCGACTCGTAGCTATCGTCGCCCGTGCGGACGGTCAGACGATCTACGATCAGCTGCACCTGCTTCGCCTCGCGTAGCTCTTTATTGCTCACATCCTCGATACGATAGATGGTATCGTCAATGAGGACACGGTTGTACCCTTGCCCCTGGAGAAGCATCAGATGCTCGATGAGACGCCGTCCCTCAGGCGGATAGAGATCTGCTAAGATGTAAAGCTTGCTATCGGGCGGAATCTGATGAGCCGCCTCGACGACATCGGCAGCGGTGTGTCGCTTGACCAGTTCGCCACTGATAGGCGAGTAGAGCTTGCCCACACGAGCCATCAAGACACGCAGGTAGTCGTCAATCTCTGAGGAGGTGCCGACAGTAGAGCGTGGATTGCGACTAACCACCCGCTGCTCGATAGCGACGGCAGGCGGGAGGTTCTTAATCTGGTCGCACTCAGGCTTCTTCATACGCATGAGAAACTGCCGTGCGTACGACGACAGGCTATCCACATAGCGACGCTGCCCCTCAGCGTAGAGCGTGTCGAAGGCGAGCGAACTCTTGCCCGATCCGCTCACACCTGTGATGACGACCAGCTCCCCACGCGGTATGTCGAGGTCTATACCTTTGAGGTTGTTGACGCGACAACCACGGATTATGATATCATTGAGGGGACTCCTTTTCATAGCTACTTCTTTTATCAAAGCAAAGATACGAAATTAGAGGTTAGAGATTAGAAGTTAGAGGTTAGACCCTAGAGGCACTAGCACTCCGACTCCTCCGATCTCTAATTTCTAACTTCTAATCTCTAATCTCTAACTTCTACTCGTCACGAGATGCCACAGCTCACGCACCCAGAGGACGAGCGAGGAGCCGACGAAGATGATGACCCAGTCGATAAGCTTGAGCCCCGTCACGTTGAAGAACTGCTGTATCCCTGGCACCTCGACCATCGCTATCTGACCAATGAGGATGATCGCAACGATGGTGAGCAGTCCGCGGCACCCCTTGAAGTGAAGCGCACTGCGCCCCGTCTCGAAGGCGCGCGCATTGAAGAGGTAGAAGAAGTGTGTCATCACGAAGATCGTGAAGAGGAGCGTCTGCTCGTACGCTGAGATGTGTCCCTTGGGGCCGAGCCGCATCGTGAGTAGGTCGGTCAGCTGCGTCACGTCAGTGCGCTGGAAGATGTAGAGCAGCACCAGGAGCATCGCAAAGAAGAAGCCCCCCACGCCGATGATCTCGCGTAGCATCGGCCTGTTGAGGATGAAAGCGTTGCGGTCTCGTGGCTTCTCCTGCATCACGCTCTCGGAGGGTGGTAGCGAGGCGAGTGCCATCGCAGCAAAAGTGTCCATAATCAGATTAATCCAAAGCATCTGCGTGACAGTCAGCGGTGACTCCGTACCCATAAAGGCGCCACAGAGAACGAGTAGACAAGCGGTCACATTGACAGTCAACTGGAAGAGGAGGAAGCGCTGAATGTTTTGATAAAGTGAGCGTCCCCACATGACGGCCTTGCCGATACTGCTAAAGGAGTTGTCGATGATCGTAATGTCAGAAGCCTCCTTGGCAACGCTCGTACCATCGCCCATGGAGAGCCCCACGTGTGCCACACGCAGAGCCGGCGCATCGTTGGTGCCGTCGCCCGTGACAGCCACCACGTGACCTTTGCTTTGGAGTGCCTCGACGAGTCGCTTCTTGTCCATCGGGCGCGCTCGAGAGATGATCTTCAGTTCGTTGACACGTGCTAGGAGCTCTTCGTCAGAGAGCGCAGCAAAGTCCGGTCCCGTGATGATGCTCTTTGCTCCATCCCGGCTGTCGTTCCACAGCCCGATCTGACGAGCTATCTCGCGTGCCGTGCCAGAGGTGTCGCCTGTGACCACCTTCACATCGATCCCCGCGTCAATACACTCCTGCACCGCGGCGGGCACCTCCACGCGGACGGGGTCGGCGATGGCGACTACACCGATGAAGTGGAGCTTGCTGGCGGTCAATTGACCAGACTCAATCACCGAGTCGCCCTCCTCGACCAATTGGTAGGCAAAGCCTAGCGTACGCATGGCGCGACGCTGATACTCAGCCAACTGCTGCTCCAGCTCCTCACGGCTGACAGCAGACTCAGCGCACAGGTCGAAGACAATCTCGGGAGCTCCTTTAATATAGAGTACCCGCTTGCCTTGCAATGCAGGCGACTCAACGAGTGTCGCCATGTACTTGCGCTCTGTGGAGAAGGGCACCTCAGCTACCGTCTCTGCCTCCTCTCGCAAAGAGCGGTAGTCTACGCCCTGACCATGAAGCCATAGGAGTAGCGCACCCTCCGTCGGGTTGCCTAGCACCTGTGGATTGGCGGAGTCGGAGAGATCGAGCGAGGCGGTTGAATTGACCGCAATGCCCTCGTGGAGTAGATCCTGAGGGGTGTCGCCGTAGAGCTTCATCTCGTCGACACTCATCTGGTTTTGCGTCAGCGTACCCGTCTTGTCGGTGCAGATGACAGTCGTCGCGCCCATCGTCTCGCAAGCGTGCATTTTGCGCACTAAGTTGTTGGTCCGTAGCATGCGACGCATGCTGTAGGCTAAGCTCAGCGTCACCGCCATCGGCAAACCCTCTGGCACGGCCACGACGATGAGCGTCACGGCAATCATCAAAGTTTGCAAGATGTAGGCAAAGAAAGGTGTCGCCTGCTCTAGAGAACCAAAAAGGTCGGTGCCATTGGCGACAAGGTAAGCGACGATACGCCCCACCACGATGAGGGCTGCGATGCCGTAGCTCACCCTCGTGACCCACTTTCCCAGACCGTCGAGCTGTTCGCTGAGCGGTGTCTTGACGTCATCCACGATTTGAACCGCTTCGAACACTTTGCCCTGCTCTGTCTTGTCGCCCACGGCGAGGACCTCGCAGATGCCGTGCCCCTCCATCACTTTGGTCCCTTTCATCACCTGATTGGTCGGATAGGTAGCACGCTTGTCAAACTCCGCTGGGTGAACGCTCTTGTTGCAGAATGGCTCTCCCGTGAGGGTAGACTCGTCCATTTGTAGCATCGTCGCCTCGAGTAGCTGGCAGTCGGCTGGCACCTCCTCGCCAGTGCTTAGGCGTACGATGTCGCCCACGACCACCTCACGGCGTGGCACTTGCGTTACGTTGCCATTGCGGATGAGGGTCACCAGCTCGTCGTCATGCACCTGATTGAGGATGGTGAACTCCTTGTCTGCCTGTAGCTCAAAGTAAAAAGCAAGCCCCGTAGCGAGCAAGATCGCCACGAAGATACCCACCGGCTCGAAGAAGACCTCGGCACCCTCGCCTAGCCCGAAGTACTCGTAGCAGGAGATGCCGATAGATAGTCCGCCTGCAATCAGCAAAATGATGATGAGCGGATCGGCAAACTTCTCCAAGAACTGCCGCCATAGCGGTGCTTTCTTAGGGGGTGTCAGGATATTTGCGCCATGCTTCTTGCGGCTCTCCAGAATCTGCGCATTCGTTAGTCCTGTATAGTGGTGTCTTTCTTCCATTAGTCAGTGTGTATCTGACAAATGTACGAAAAAAACTCGCCCCCTAAGCTGTGCGCTTAGAGAGGCGAGGCTTTTCGTTGTGCTTGATGAGGGTTTACTTCAGCACCTCATCAAGGAGAGCGTCATCCACGAGGAAGGGGATGGTGATGTGGTAGAGGTCGGAGTGCTCCTCGTTGAACTCGCGAGAGGTAGACAGCGCATTCTCATTGCGAGCCCACGCACGGCGAGCGACACCGCCCATGACATCCCACGTCATAGCCTGACGGAGGATCTCGTCGACACGACGGCTACCATCGAGGACCATACCAAAGCCACCGTTGATTGCCTTGCCGATACCGACGCCACCGCCGTTGTGCAGAGCGACGAGGCTCATACCACGAGCGCAGTTGCCCGCAAAGCACTGGACAGCCATGTCGGCCATCACGTTACTACCGTCACGTATGTTGGATGTCTCGCGGAAGGGGCTATCCGTACCGCTCACATCGTGGTGGTCACGACCGATCATGATCGGGCCGACCTCGCCACGACGTACCATATCGTTGAACTTGAGGGCGATCTTCAGACGGCCCGCAGCGTCCTGGTAGAGGATACGAGCCTCGGTACCGACGACGAGCTGATTCTTCTCGGCGTCGCGTATCCATATATAGTTGTCACGATCCTGCTCACGACGATCCGGATCGATGCACGCCATAGCGGCGTGATCGGTCTTGATCAGATCCTCATGGTCGTGGCTGAGGCATACCCAGCGGAATGGACCATAGCCATAGTCAAAGAGCTCAGGACCCATAATGTCCTCTACGTAGCTTGGCCAGATGAAGCCATCCTTGTCGTCTACACCATTGCGAGAGATCTCCTGGATGCCAGCATCAAAGCAAGCCTTCATAAAGGCATTACCATAATCAAAGAAGTAAGTGCCACGAGCCACCAGCGCCTTGATAGCCTCGTAGTGACGGTGCAGACCCTTGTCCACCTCCTGGCAGAAACGCTCTCTGTCGTGTGCCAGCAGGTCCGTGCGCTCCTCAAAGGTGAGCGACACAGGGCAGTAACCACCCTCGTAGACAGCGTGACAGCTCGTCTGGTCGGAGAGTAGGTCGATATGTACATTGTGCTCGACGCAGTACTCCAGCAGGTCGACCACATTACCGTGGTAAGCGATAGAGCAAGGCTCACCAGCCTTCAACCCCGCTTCAGCAAGCTTGAGCGCCTCGGGGATCGTCTGAGCGATATGCTTGACCCAGCCCTGATTGTAGCGAGTCATAATACGAGACATATCCACCTCAGCCGTGATCGAGGTAGCACCTGCAATGTCGGCAGCCTTAGGCTGTGCGCCACTCATGCCGCCTAGACCAGAGGAGACAAAGAGCTTACCAGCGAGGTTGCCACCGCTCGGGATATGTAGCTGCTGACGACCAGCGTTGAGCAGCGTATTGAATGTGCCGTGTACGATACCCTGTGGCCCGATGTACATCCAGCCACCAGCAGTCATCTGACCATAGTTGGCGACGCCCATCTGAGCAGCTATCTCCCAGTCCTTGATATTGTCGTAGAGACCGACCATCATCGAGTTGGTGATGATGACACGAGGAGCTGAGGGGTGCGAAGCGAAGAGTCCCAGCGGGTGTCCGCTCTCGATGACTAGTGTCTGATCCTGTGTGAGCTCCTCGAGGTACTTGATGATGAGGCGATACTGGAGCCAGTTTTGGCACACCTGACCTGTCTCACCATAGGTGACAAGCTCATAGGGGTAGAGTGCTACGGCGTGTGAGAGGTTGTTGTGGATCATCACCTGGAAAGCCTTACCCTCGATACACTTACCCTTGTAGCTATCGATAGGACCAGCCTTGAGGTCACCCTCGGGGCGATAGCGATAAGCGTAGATCTTACCACGCTCCTTGAGCTCCTTGAGGAACTCGGGTGCTAGCTCAGCGTGGAGCTCTTTAGGTACATAGCGTAGCGCATTCTGTAGTGCCACACGTGTTTGTGCAGGGGTCAAGCTGTAGCCCCTATCCGGTGCTCGACGGATGCCCTCCTCAAAGGTGGGGTACTTGGGCAGTGTAGCATCAAGCGTAAACTTACA
>CAMCJO010000038.1 GCA_945875135.1 uncultured Porphyromonas sp. | reverse complement strand
TCCTCTTCCAAGAGACTTACCACAAGGAGCATTACGAGGAGCTACACCCGAGAGGTCCTAAGAGCGACTACGCCTATCATACCGAGTCGATGGATAGAGCGATGCAAGGAGGAATTGACGATGTGGGACTGGGAGTGCTCTTTGGCTTGAGTACCTATCGCTATGACTTCGTCGGTCTGATGATGCATGCGGAGCATCTGGAGGCAACTTTTGGCGTAGGGCCTCACACGATCAGCGTACCTCGCATTTGCCCGGCCGACGACATCTCGCTCGACTCCTTCCCCGAGGCAATCCCCGACGACACCTTCCTTCATATTATAGCGGTGGCCCGACTAGCGGTACCCTACACCGGTATCATCGTCTCAACCCGCGAGCGTGAGGCGGTACGACAGCGAGCTCTCCACGTAGGCGTGTCGCAGATCAGCGGAGGCTCCCGCACCTCCGTGGGAGGCTATGCGCAGACGACAGAGGCAGCCCACTCAGAGCAGTTTGAGGTGAGCGATCCACGCACGCTCGACGAGGTGGTCTACTGGCTCCTCCAGCAGGGACACATACCGAGCTTCTGCACCGCTTGCTATCGCGAGGGACGTACCGGAGACCGCTTCATGTCGCTCTGCAAGAGTGGTCAGATCTCCAACTGTTGCGGTCCCAATGCGCTCCTGACACTGCAGGAGTACCTTGAGGATTACGCCTCTCCTGCAACCCGCGAGCTGGGACTAGAGATGATCTCGCAGCAGCTCCCTACGATTCCCAACGAGCGAGTTCGTGCCATCGCGCAGCAGCGTCTCCAGCAGATCAAGGCGGGAGAGCGCGACTTCCGCTTTTAATAGACGAAAAAGGGGATGACTTCTAGAAAGGGCGCATCCGAGCGCAAACGAATCGTTCTCGTAGGGCAGGTCAATAGTGGCAAGTCCACACTCTTCAACCGCTTGCTACGACAAGAGCGATCGCTCGTGTCTGACCAAGCTGGCACCACGACGGACAGCGTGGAGAAGCTCTTCGAGCTGCCCAGCGTGGGACCCGTCCTATTGGTCGACACCCCAGGACTAGCCGACGACACCCCTCTCGGAGCCGAGCGACAGCGGGTCACGCAGCATGCACTGCGCTCTGCCGATCTAGTCCTTTACCTACTCAGTTGCGAGGAGTCTCTCGACACGCCCATCATAGCAACCTTGCGAAAGGCCAGCGTGCCGACGCTTCCAATCATCGCTCGTGCCGATCTGCTAGAGCAAAGCTCGTGGCTAGAGCGACAAGAGGAGATTATTCGAAGCTTCGGCCATGCCCCGCTCACGCTTCGTCAGGACGATGACGAGAGCCTCGAAACTTTACTCGAAGCGATCAAGCGGAAACTACGCAGTGAGTCCGAGCCGGAACCTTCGCTCCTAGGTAATCTCTGCGAAGCGGGCGACCTCGTACTCCTCGTGATGCCACAAGACAGCGCAGCCCCTGCAGGACGGCTCATCTTGCCACAGGTACAGACCATTCGTGCGCTGCTAGACAGAGGTTGCCACGCGCTATGCGTCACGCCAGAGCAACTTCCCGCAGCGCTAGCACAGCTGGCAGCTCCGCCCCAGCTCATCATCACTGACTCGCAAGTCTTCGCCACGGTCGAGCCTCTAGTCCCCGAGGGTTGTCGACTAACCTCTTTCTCCATCCTCATGAGTGCCCAGCGTGGCGACCTCGAGCGACTGGTCGCAGGGGCTAATGCCATTGGTCGGCTCACACCCTCCAGCCATCTGCTCATCGCGGAGGCTTGTACCCACGCTCCCGAGGGCGAAGATATCGGCACCGTCAAGCTCCCCCGCCTCCTACGCAAGCGCATCGGTGAGGCACTCACCATAGAGCATGTGTCGGGTAGAGACTTTCCTGAGGATCTCACGCCCTACGACCTCGTCATCCACTGCGGTGCTTGCATGTTCAACCGACGCATACTCGTCGCCCGCCAAGACCTCGCCACGGCTCAGCAAGTGCCGATGACCAACTATGGGCTGGCGATAGCCTACCTCACCGGCATCCTCGACAAAGTGACCCTCCCGTAGTAGACGCTCATCAGTTGTCGCGGTCGCTCGTAGGTAGCAAATTAGTATCTTTGTGCAGTAGTACTACAAGTAGACCTCATGACTGATCACAACTCTCTCGAAACGACCGACACGGAATGTCCCGACATCTCGGTGGTCATCCCCTTGCTCAACGAGGCTGAGAGCCTCCCCGAGCTCTACGAGCGTATCGTAGCTCACACCGCTGAGGTGGGGCTGAGCTACGAGATCATCTTCGTCGACGATGGCAGTAGCGACGGCTCGTGGCAAGTGATAGAGCGGCTAGCTGCTCAGGACGCAGCGGTGCATGGTATCAAGTTTCGTCGAAACTACGGCAAGTCACCAGCACTGCAATGTGGCTTCGCTCGTACTCGTGGCCGAGTGGTCTTCACGATGGATGCCGACCTGCAAGACGCTCCCGAGGAGATCGGCGGAATGTACAATATGATCGTCCATGAGGGGTACGACCTCGTGAGCGGGTGGAAGAAGAAACGCTACGATCCGCTCTCCAAGACGATCCCCACGAAGCTCTTTAACGCGACCGCTAGACGGGTCTCGGGGATTAAGAACCTGCACGACTTCAACTGCGGGCTCAAGGCGTATCGTGCAGAGGTGGTGCATAGCATCGAACTGTACAACGATATGCACCGCTACATCCCTTATTTGGCAAAGAACGCAGGCTTCGCAAAGATTGGCGAGCAGGTGGTGCACCACGCGCCTCGCAAGTATGGGCACTCGAAGTTTGGACTAGACCGCTTTTTCAACGGCTACCTCGATCTCCTGACGCTATGGTTCACCCATCGCTTCGGACGCAAGCCAATGCACTTCTTCGGTTTCTGGGGGTCGCTCATGTTTCTCGTTGGCTTCATAGCACTCATCGTGGTCCTCTCGGTCAAGTTCTCCGCACTCATCAGTGGCACCCCCGCACCGCTCGTGACAGATCGAGTCTACTTCTACATCTCCCTGGCAGCGATGATCATCGGCGTGCAGCTCTTCTGTGCAGGCTTCATCGGAGAGATGATCACACGCCACGATCCCAATCGTGACATCTATAATATAGAAACAGAACTATGACTAAGACTTTCGACCAGATCATCTCTACACGGCGTACGGTACGCCACTTTGACGCGACCAAGCCGATGACTCGTGCTGAGCTCATGCCGATCCTGGAGGCTGGGCGACTAGCTCCCTCGGCAAAGAACTTTCAGCCCCTCCGCTTCGTCGTCGTACTCTCTGAGGAGGAACGCACGAAGCTCCACGCCATCAGTCAGCAGCCTTGGTTTTACCACGCTCCGAGCTATATCGTCATCATCGGCGACCACGACAAGGCGTGGCAGCGTCCGCACTGTGACCTCACTTATGTAGACACCTCGATAGCACTGACACACATGCTCCTCAAGGCGGAGGATATGGGTCTAGGTGCTACGACCGTGGCAGCCTTCGACCAGGAGATATGCCGTGAGCTGCTCCAGATACCTGAGCATGAGGAGCCGATACTCATCTTAGCGGTGGGGCATCCAGACCCAGCCTTTGCCGGCAAAGAGGGCAATCCACGTCGCAAGACGATGGAGGAGCTGGTCACCTTCATCTAAGCTTATCGCATCGCCATGCGTCGCACCGTCACCTTACTACTCCTCTCGCTCATCCTGCTGAGTGGATGCCACAAAGAGGTACCTTACAGAAGTGCCGAGGGACTCATCTTCGGCACGCTCTATCGCATTACCTACCAGGCTGACGAGGACTTGTCTGACCAGATCAATGAGGCACTGCAAGAGGTTAATCATGTGGCAAACCCCTTTGACTCGACCTCTATGATCTATGCGGTCAACAACAACCTGTCGATGACGGTGGACAGCACCTTCTACGCCATCTACAGCGTAGCGCGAAGGGTCTACGAGCAGTCTGGCGGTGCCTACGACGTGACCATCGCTCCGCTGGTCAATGCGTGGGGCTTTGGCTTCGAGCAGGGTTATCCGCTCACGCAGCCACAGGTGGACAGTTTGCTGGAGCTGGTCGGTATGGACAAAGTCTCCTGCACCCCCACTGAGTTGACCAAGGCGAACCACGGTATGGAGCTAGACTTCGCCTCCGTTGCCAAGGGGTACGCCTCTGATCTCGTGGGCGAAAGGCTTCGCAGGGCGGGCGTGACCAACTACCTAGTGGAGATAGGTGGCGAGATCGCTTACTCGGGACGCAACCCTCGAGGTGCCGCATGGCGCGTCGGCATCTCTAAGCCTGATCTGGACTCCCTGGGGATAAGCCAGGAGCTACAAGAGATCATTGACTTGCCAGGCGAGCGTGGAGGGCTAGCCACCTCGGGCAACTATCGCAACTACAAGGTCGCGGCCGACGGAAGGATCTACGGACACACCATCTCCGCTCTGAGCGGTTACCCCGCAGAGAGTGATATACTGAGTGCCTCAGTCATCGCTCCTACCTGCGCTGAGGCGGATGCGCTAGCGACAGCCTTTATGGCATCGGGTTACGAGGGCTCTGAGACGATGCGCAAGCAGCTTTCGTCTGACGTCTCTTATCTACTCTTCGTCTCGACAGGCGATTCGTTAGCTTTTACCTCCATCTCTAGTCCCTCCTTTCCTCGATCGCACTGACGCTGGCTTGCTTCTCTAGCGATATAGGACGGACTTTCTTATCTTTGCACCATATAGCCATACATTATGACCCAATCATCGCTCCCCAATAGAGCTGTCAACGATCAGCCAAGCTATCTAGACGAGGGCTCACGCCCCACCTTCTCGCAGATCCTTCGTTTGATCCTGAAGCAGTGGTACTGGTTTGTACTCTCTGTCGCACTCTTTGTCGTACTGGGCAAGGTCATCGCAGACCATCGTCCCCTAGGGCGTCAGACGTACTACATGCACCTCTCCTCACGACAACCACACGAGCTGACGAATCCAATTATGCAGCTGAGCGACTCGACACTCAAGACGTCGCCATGGACGCCTGAGTATATCGCAGCTTTGCTCAGTACGACGACGGCCGTCGAAGAGGCGGGCAAGCGTATTGACTTTCAGGTGAACTACTGGGTCAAGACTCCCTTTGGGATGCGTGACTACTACAATCAGACGCCGATCATCGTACGCTTTGGCAACCTCCTACCGACGGACAAGCTGGACTGTATCGCTCGGCTAGATGATCCAGTGCATCCGAAGCAGGTTACGATGAGTGCATTCTCAGGTGTCGTACAGGGTCAACCGCTCTATGAGTCATACGATGTAGTCATCCCTGTCGGCACAACTCAAGAGACGCCCGTGGGACCTATCACTGTGACACTAGACGACCCGGCGCAGCACTACCCTTACCATATCGATCAGGAGTATACGGAGATCCCTATCACCTACTCTCCGCTCGTAGATACCCGCGTTGCCTACGAGCAGGATATGGAGATAACGATGAAAAAGGAAGACTTACCCCTCTCCTCGGTGATACGTGTCGAGCTACCCTCTAATCGCTCCGAGCGTCGCTGTCTAGACCTACTCTATGAGATGTACGTTGTCACCGATAGTCTAGGCTGGGCCGAGCAACTAAGTGATGAGGGCGTCACCGATTCGCTAGGTCGCTTTGCTGGGTCGGTACCAGTGGCAGGGCTGTCGCCATTTAGACTGATTGACCAGCCTCGTGTGCTGAGAGAGACACAGCCAGACCTATTCATCATAGCAGGTATGGGACTCCTAGGTCTACTCCTGCCGCTACTCCTGATGTACATCTACTGGGCTATACTAGGCGTCATCTACTATCTCTCCGAGTTGCCCAGTCTCCTACGTCGTCGTCTCAGACTAGACCTGCAGCGAGATCGTAAGGGCAAGAACGCTCTCTATCTCAATCTCGAGGAGCTGTGTAGCCTCGTCACACCACCGCAAGGCGAGTCACGTACCATACAGCTCGCTACACCCAATAGGACGAAGTATCACGACCAGCTCATAGCAGAGTTACAGCAAGCCTTACAGCAGAGAGGCGTTTCCTGCGCTGTGTGGCACTTAGACTTAGCAGAGCAAAAGGCTGCTAGCAAGACGCCCAGTGACGTCTACCACAGTACGCTCACACCAGGTCTGGTAGGTTCCACCGCTTTCCAGCAGCAACTCAAGCAGCTACAGGCGCAGCATCAGCTCACGATCATTGCTCCGCCAGCACTTACGAAGGACTCGACCGCTTATCTCCTCTCTAGTAGCGTAGAGCAGAGCCTCTACTGCATCTATCGTGGCAGCACGCGAGTCAGGGCGATCAAGCGTGTCGTCCATCAGCTACAGATCAGACAGCAGCTAGACCGCTCCCGCATAGAGACCCTTTGGATCGAGTAACTAAGGGTAGCCACCCTACTTTTTATCGATCAGACTATGACTACTGAAGGTAAAGACTCTAGGAGTAAGTCCCTTGATCTGACCCTGCTGCGTCCTGCAGCATCAGACGTTAGCGGGACTGTCGGTCTCTTCGGTGGTAGCTTTGACCCGCTACACATCGGGCACCTTGCTCTCTGTGACTACATCTTGGCTTATCCGGAGCTGTCGGGACTAACGCAAATATGGTTCATGCCTACCCCGCAGAACCCGCTTAAGGAGCAAGGCCCCACGCTACCCTACACGCTACGCTGTCACATGATCGAACAGGCCATCCAGTCCGATCCACGCTACGAGCTCTGCACGATCGAGTCCATGCTGCCTGAGCCACACTACACGCTAGAGACGCTCACCGCTCTCGAGGAGCACTACCCGCACTGCTCCTTCAGCCTCATCATCGGTGCTGACAGCTTAGCATCACTCTCCCAGTGGTATCGCCACGGCGAGCTCATAGATCGTCTGCCACTCGTAGTCTATCCGCGGAGAGGGTACGACCTCTCCCAGCTCGTCGAGCAGTACCCCACAGCTCAGATACGATTGCTCAGCGAAGCCCCTCAGATAGAGATCTCCTCCACAACGATCCGTCAGGCACTCCGCGAGGGGCGCGACCTACGCCACTGGCTTCCTCAGCCTGCACTATACGACACACTGCTTTCTTGCTCCAATTAGCTTTCACAGCAAAGGAAGTACAACAAAGGTACTGTACTACCACAAGAGTTCTGTTCTCTACGGCTGTCAATAGTCGTCAGAGGATTTCTATGTCAAAACCAATCCTTCAAGAGAGTTGTGGTGAGATAGCACGACTACCCAAATCAGTAGTACATCGGGAAGTCGTAACAACACACAGCCCCAATCTACGACTCGACCATACAGATTGGAATAAGACAACCAAGTTGTAATAATTCCATATCTTTGGGGAGTAAAAAGGGAGTCTATGAGATTTATTGGAGGCAAGTCTCTCATCTTTCCGAATATTATGGAGATGATAGAGACCTATACAGAGGGGGTCAGAAGTGCATCAGACCTATTTAGTGGGTCGGGCGTGGTGACACGACTATTTAAGCGTGCTGGACTTAGCACCTACTCCAATGATCTAATGTATTTTAGTTATGTCTTACTGCGTGGGACTACCTCTATATCGCGTCCCCTTAAATTTGAAGGACTTCGTGAGATTGGCATTAGGGACCCTGTTCGACACCTCAATGGTATAACTGACCTCAAAGCTGATTTAGACGACGACACAAAGGCTCTCTTTATGTATCAACACTACAGCCCTCGTGGTGGGCGTATGTACTTTACAGAGTCGAATGCACGCAAGATAGACCTCATACGCCTTACTATCGAACGGTGGAGGGACAAGGGATATTTGAGTGATGATGAGTATTTTCATCTGCTAGCAATCCTTCTAGAGGCTGTGCCTTTTGTAAGCAACACAACGGGAGTCTATGGAGCCTTCCTCAAGCATTGGGATCCTAGAGCCCTAAAGCCTCTCACTCTAGAGTACTTACCTCTTGAAGCCCCTCTAAGTGTGAACCGAAGCACCCATCATATAGTATATAATAGAGACTCCCTAGATATTGTTGATAGCATAGACGTGGATTTGGCCTACTACGACCCTCCCTATAACCAGCGTCAATACCTTCCCAACTACCATATCTTAGAGACTATTGCACGATATGACTACCCCGAGATCAAGGGTAAGACTGGACTTAGAGACTATACTAATGAGCGGAGTCTCTTTTGCTCTAAGAGTAAAGTGTATGATGAGACTAAGAGGTTGATAGAGAGAACACACGCACGATACATTATCTTCAGTTATAACTCCGAGGGGCTTCTATCACATCAAGAGATTAAGGAGCTCTTACTGAGCTATGGGAGTGAGAGATCCTTTAAGTATAAGGCCATTCAGTACAATCGTTATAAAAATGCAAGCACCAAGCACAACAACAACCTCTCTGAACGCCTCTACTTTGTGGCAAAGAAATAATCCAAGATTTCAAATGATCATCAAGTCTCCTTTTAATTACATAGGGAATAAGTACCGTCTCTTGGGACAAATTCTACCACGCTTCCCGAAGGATATTGTCACACTGTATGATCTGTTTTGTGGTGGTCTAGATGTCTCAATAAATGCTGTAGCTGAGAGGAAAGTGGCTAATGATATTAACCACTTTGTGATTGAGATATTTCAGTATCTCAAGGAGACGAATCCATTTGAAGTCAGGCGTGAGATTTATGATATAATAAGTACGCATAAGCTGTCTAAAGGAGATAGAGAGGCATACTATGCTTTTCGTGATTACTACAACCAAAACAAGCACCCGCTGCTTCTTTTCGTTCTTGTTTCCTATTCATTCAACTACCAGTTTCGCTTCAATAGCAACTTAGACTATAATAATCCCGCAGGCACTAATAGGAGTAGCTTCAATCGGACCATCGAAAACCGTTTGGTGGGAATGTATCGTAGATTGCAAAACATCGAGTTTGAGAGTCTTCACTTTAAGGATTTTGACTATTCCCAGATAGGACCCGAAGACTTCGTCTATGCTGATCCTCCTTATAGAGCTTCTGTAGGTTCTTACAATGATGGCAAAAGGGGCTTCGAAGGCTGGACTGTCCAAGATGACCTCTCTCTCTTCTCTATTCTAGACGACTTAGATAAGCGAGGAGTCAAGTTTGCAATGTCTAACGTCTTCAAAAACAATGGTCACAGCAACATCGAACTAGAAGTATGGGCAAAAAAATACAACATCCACTACCTTAATATGGACTACTCCAATAGTAGCTACCAAAAAAAGAACAAAGGTAAAACTCAAGAAGTGCTGATTACAAATTACTGACCTATTATGAAAGCAAGTAGAACATTTGGATGGGTGCAAAATCCCTCCGACTTTGACAAGCTAAGAGACGTAGTCGCTGTTTTTGCTTATGGCAGCTATATGCACAAAAAGCTTGTAAGAGGGGAGCTTGAGGCATTAGTACAGGATAAAGCTTTACTCAATGAGATGCTGGAAGCCCTTTCGGCACCAGAAGGTATTGTCGCTAGTTATACGTTAATGAAAGGCAAGGGCAAGCCATCTAAGGGCAAGAGACGAGATGCCCTATGTACTGGGATAGCACAAGCAGCTATAGTCACGCAACAAGGACGTCCCTACTCTGATGACTGGACTACAGATGGATTCCTCCGCTGGGCTGTCTCTATCGGTTTTTTGGGCTATAATCATCACGATGATACTCTGTTTATTACCCCCTTAGGAGAGGACTTTGTCAGGAGTGAAGAAGGCGCAGAGAGACAAGATGTGCTCACGACGGCACTCCTTGCTTATCCACCTACCACGAGAGTGATGACATTACTCAATGATGCTGGGGAGGAGTCACTGACAAAGTTTGAAATAGGCAGCAGACTGGGAGGGCTTGGAGAGCCTGGGTTTACCTCCATACCACAAGATCTATACGTACAAGCTTTAGCTAGTGCTCATACAAAAGAGGAACAAAAAAACCTCAGAGCCAATACAGAAGGATCTAGCGACAAGTATGCGCGTATGATTTGTAGCTGGTTGGAAAAACTAGGGCTAATACAAAGCATCAAAAAAGCGATCACTGTAAGTGTAGGGGATAAGAGCTATACTGAGCCTAACATGCAAAGCTATAAGCTCTCCTTAAAGGGCATAAAAGCGTTTAATCGTCTACTTGGCAAGTCTTCACATAAGAAAGTCCCTAAAATAGTCTATTGGCATATGCTTGCCACAAAAGGACAGGATCGAGACTACAAACGTACACGCAGAGCTTATATAATCGAGACTTTGCTCAAAAAAAGAGCCTGCCTTGAGAGCTTATGTGCAGCACTTAAAGACATCGGCATCATCGAGTCTGTGGACTCTGTAGCTGAAGATTTGCATATTATCGAGGCTATGGGGATCACTGTGCAACGATATAGCAATGGAGAGTATAAGTGTCCTGACGATATTGTAAAGCTAGAAATACCTGTGGAGGATAAAGTCATCGCAAAGTCCTCTATACTAGAGTTAAAAGAACAAGTCAGACCTAAGCTACTGCACATAGATCACAAGTACCTCCTGCTCATTGAGCATGCCTATACCAGTCAGTCCAATAGAGACCTTGAGATACTAACCTTAGACTTGCTCGTAAATGAATTAAACTTCGAAGGACTACACCTCGGAGGCTCACGAAAGCCTGATGGAATAGCTTATTACCTCAATCAATACGGAATCATATTAGACACCAAAGCTTACAAAGACGGATACAGTTTACCCATTAGTCATGCAGATGAAATGACACGGTATATCGAGGAAAACAACCAACGAGACTCTAAGAGGAACTCGAACAGGTGGTGGAAGCACTTTGGAAGCGACATAAACTCGTTCTATTACCTCTTTGTCTCCTCCAAGTTTATAAGCCAATACAAAGATAAGCTAGATAACATCTACCACCGAACAAACACTAAAGGTGCAGCCATTAACGTCATCAACCTACTATATTTGGCTGAGTCTCTTAAAGCACAATGTAGGGAGTATAGCCAAATCCCTCAACTAATGAATAACGATGAAATAGTTATCAGCCTATAAGATTCCTAGGGCTAAGCTCCTCACTTGGCATAGTAAGTAGTTCCTTATATTATTAGTATTCTTATTCTTAACCCCTTTACAGCTATGAACGATGACCGAATGGTACAACTAGCCTCCTATCAGGTCGAAGAGGAGGCT
>CAMCJO010000037.1 GCA_945875135.1 uncultured Porphyromonas sp. | reverse complement strand
AGAGCCTGCTTCTTTCTTATCCCGCTGTTAGGTCATCACACAGAATCTCGGATGAGCCATTTTATTTTCCACCGTTGGAAACTGACCGTTCCTCCGTTGGAACTCGAAAGTTCCTACGCTGGAACTCGAAAGTTCCTACGCTGGAACCGAAAAGTTCCTCCCTTGGAACTAAAAAGTTCCAACGGAAGAACAACTTTTGGAACTCGTATCTACTACGGGATCAACACGATACGAGCAAGCAAAGATAGAGTGGCGCAGCCGTCTAGTCGAGAGGTAGGAGACGCACCACGTCGCCCAGTATCGGATAGAAGATGAGTTGATCGAGGACCCTCTGGCCAGACGCTTCGATGGCGCGCTGATAGCAGTCGAGCTGTCCCTTATAGCGACCAGCGTAGTGCGGGTTCGTGGGGTCTAGTAGCTGCTGCGTCGTACCCGAGTAGGTCTTGAAGTCTATCAAGACAACCCCCTCGGCCGTCTCCCAGAGCATATCGATGGAGCCAGTAATGATCTGCCCGTCCACTTGCTGCTTGAAGGGTAGCTCATGGCGCAGACCGAGTGGCTCACCGTACTGAGCTCGGAGAAACTCCACAAAGTGCGACCAACTCCTCTGCAGCGCCTCTACGGAGGTGAGATGCCCTTGTAGCTGATAGGCACTCACGAGCTGCGCCATCGCCTCCGAGTCTTGCATATCTGTCGATGAGAAGATCTGATGTATGCAGTCGCCGACGAGACTGTCGCTCGCCTGGCCGATACGTGGTATGCGCTCGCCACTCTCATACAGGAGCTCTGCATGCCCCTGCCCCGCTACCATACTAGGGCTCACATTCCTCTGGCGATAGTGTTGTAGCGGTTCGTATAGTGGCACATTCGTCGCAGCGGACTCGGACGAAATCGGCTCAGACGCTTCGCAAGTCTCGTTCATTTCGCTCGGCTCCTCTTCTTCAGGAGTCAGCGTATGCACTACGATGGGTTGACCCACAGCGAGACAATCCACGCTATCAGACAGGTTGTCCAGAGTCTCTATGGGGTGAAGTCCTATTTGCTGGAACCACTTCAAAGGGTTAGTCTTATATACCGCTAGACTCAGCGCATCTCTCGCCCTTGTCACACCGACATAAAGTAGCCGCGCAGCCTCATATCGCTCGCTCTCGGTGATCTGCTGGAGCTCCTTAGAGGAGGTGAGCCGAGCGAGATACTCCTCAGGCGCACTTGCCATCAAAGAGCTACCAAAGAGCCACGGCAACACCGTGATACGTGCCTCTGGGTAAAGGTTGTCCTGTGAACAGCGCTCCACGCGTCTCGCATGCACTCCAAAGAAGGATTGGCGTATCAGCTTTTTCTCCTCGATCGGATCATGATCTAGGTCTATGAGTATCACATGCCTCCACTCTAGTCCCTTAGCACCATGATAGGTGACGAGGTTGACCCCGTCACGATCGCCAGACGACATGGGTGGCGTCTGCGACATATAGTCTAGAAAGCCTGAGAGCGTGGCGGGTAGCGTCATCTGCACACAGCGCTCCTCGTAAGTCTTCGCCGCCTGTATCATCACGTCAAAGATGCTGCCCCCCAGCTCAGACCGCACATAGTCCGTCGCTCTCTGGTATAGTCCAAACTCTACGACAAGGCTCTCGACCAAAGCGGCTGCCGAGTAGTGCTGCAGTCGCTCTCGCTCCTGGAGTACTGCAGCTATCAGTGGAAGGTGGTCTAGCCAGCGTGCCCCATCTTCTGACTCTTTGTTTTGATAGGCTAGCTTGTCATCGATAAGCCGCTGTAGCGTATAGCCTGGCTCTGTGATAAAGGCTATCTGCGTCCTCGCTAGCGTATCACTCGCATCTATGACCAGCTGAATGAGTGAGGTGATCAGTAGATAAGCACCCGTCTCGCTGATGTCGATCCCCTCGCGATTGACAGGGATGCCCCGGTCAGCTAGCATTGGCGCCAACCGATCTATGCGATCATTTTGACGAGCTAGGATAGCGATGTCTTGAGGAGGTACGCCTCTGCCTACCATCTCGGCGACTTCCTTAGCGATAGTCGCGAAGAACTTATCTTTATTGGTCGCCTGCACAGCCCAGAGCGTTAGCGGGTGACCCTCCTCTAGCTGCTCACGATCTGGCATCAGGCGTATTCGATCTTCTGGCATAGAGTTGCTGAAGACGGGTACGAAGATCCTATTCGTCAGCTCCACGATGCTGGGCAGCGAGCGGTAGCTACGCGGGAGCGTCTCCATCTGATTGCCGTTCTCCGGGGTCGCCTCAATGATCTTCATGACTGCATTGGTCAGATCGATGTCTGTACCTCTAAAGCCGTAGATAGCTTGCTTGGCATCGCCCACCCAGACGTTGTACTCCATCACCTGGCTCAGCATCTCAAAGGCGCGAACCTGTACGGGCGAGCTATCTTGAAACTCATCGACCATCAGACAGCTGAAGCTCGCTTGAATATCCCGCACAGCCTCCTCGTGCTTGAGTAGCTCTATCAGGTAAAGCTCCATGTCGTTGTAGTCTACGAGGTTGTGCTCTTTCTTAAATCGTCTATACTCCTCTCGCCAGCGCTCAGCTAGCTCGAAGAGACAAGTGATATAGCGACACTGCAAGTCAAAGACCTCTGGAGCGTCCCAAATGTTGCCCATCATAGCGAGGAGCTCATCTACCGTGGACACTTGACCTCTAAGGGTTTGAGGCAAGTTACCGAGGAAGCTTCGCGCTTGGTCGTATGTCACGATAGAGACTGTCTCCTTAGCGAGACTTGAGAGTAGCCCCTCTATGGTCTTGTCACGATCTTGCTGCTTTTGAGAGGCTCGCCCATTGCGATTAGCCACTCGGAGAGCCTGCAGGCACTCGATGAGTGACTTTTTGCGCAATGGGCTAGCACCCTCCTGCGGTACGCAAAGCTTTCCCCACGTTTGGATCGAGTGCTCCAAGCTAGGCTGTAGGTCTTCGATCTCATACTTAGTCGCCTCCTCGATCAGCGTCTTCAGATCTGCTCGCCAGAAGTCGCGATCTGGCACCGCAGTCCTGTTTGGACCGCTCTTGCAGATGTTAAAGTAGTTGCGAAAGCGCGAGAGAAACTGTACCTCTTCGGGCGTGGGCAGCAGGGCTAAGGACTGACTGATGTAAAAGCTCGTATCCTCTTCGGTCATCACCTGCAGATCGGGGCTGATGCCTAGATAATACCAGTACTTCTGGATCAAAGCTTTGGCGACGCTATGCACCGTGCCTATGAGCGACTGGTCTAGTCGCTCCGCCTCGTCAAAGTAGCCTTTCTCATAGAGCACCGCCTTGGCGCGCTCTCGCAGTTCGCTAGCCGCTTTTTTGGTAAAGGTGGTCATAATGATCCCCTCGGGTTTGACCTTTCCCTTAATAATGAGATCTGCCAGCTCATGCGTTAGCTTGTAGGTCTTACCACTGCCCGCACTGGCACTAATGTATTTGATTCCTTTCATGGCACATTACTCTTTGATGAGACTATATGGACTAAACAGCGAAGCTTGTTTGACCGCTTCACCATTCCTTGGTGTAGCGGAGGCGTTGGTCAGGGGGAAGAGCTGGTGGCTCTCTACCTGGGCGCCATACTCTAGCGCCGTGAGCGGGTTGGGCTGATCGGTCTCGATGACACCGCTTGTGATCTGATTCCTACGGAAGGCGTAGCTATTCCTAATCCTGAGCGAGTTGTCGGCCGTGTCTTGAGGCTCGACCACGTCAGCACCGATGAGATGCGCCGTGGTGTAGAGCTTACCTCCAGGGAGCAGGAAGTAGCCGACACCAGCGACCTTGCGCTGAAGTTGCTGTGCAATAAGCTCTTGATAGATAGAGAGCTGTAGCGAGACATTCTGCTCTAGGAGACCCCGGTAGAAGTTGCTCTCTGACCACTTAAAGTCCATGACAAAAAGCTCGCCATCCGTCCGCTGCATGATCATATCTACACGTCCGTAGATGGTGATATCCTCGGGATAGGACAAGTTATCATTGTAGCTACTCTCTGCAGCGAAGACGTGCAGATGGTTTCGCTCCATGATGCTAGCCAAAGCGCCTAGACACTCTTTGAGATCGATCTTTAAGAACTGCCTGTCTAGCTCATTCTCGGGCAAAAGCAGGATAGCACCATGTCTCTGCACCACCTCATCAAACAGCTGATCATACGACTCCTCGACTATCTGACGCAGCACGGCAGCATCGACACGCTCACCCTCCTGCGCCTTATCGTATAGCCCGCTGATCACGTTGTGAGCCACATTACCCTTGATCCTATTCACCTCTTGTAGCTGGTCAAGGCCTATACTCGTAATATCGACAAGACGCTCTAGCGTGTAGTCTAGCGGGTGCAGGATCAGCGTTTGCAGTGATGTGGCACTCTCTAGCTCTGGGAACTTTATCAGATCGCCTCGCTCGATGTGTAGCTCGGGGGTGCCCTCTCCCGCTAAGTTGCAGACTGGATAAGGCTGATAGCTATTCGCACAGTGCGGGCGTGTGATCATCTCTGACCAGTTCGTCACTGTCTTCTCCAGACGAATATGGATCGGGTGCTTGGCAGGCTCCTGGCCCCCTTGACGCTTGAGGAGGATCAGCTTAAGACTCCCTTGCGTCTTGGTAAAGGCTCGATAAGTCATCGCATGGTGATATCGTCTGGCAACCTCTTGGCTCCAGAGCTGTACCCCCGCCTTGGTCAGTCCACGTACCTCACTATTCGACAGATCGGGGTAAGGTGTCTTGGTCTGGCTCTCTCCATAGAAGCTAACCCACACCGTGTCCCGACTAGACGATAGCAGTTGACCAGGCGTGGCGACCACCTCCAGCGCCCCCACCTCAGGCTCATACTGCACGATATCCACACTCTCGTAGAGCGTCGCAGACCAGCTCCGTAGCTGTAAGTCGGTGATAGGCTGATCATCGGGCAGATCCTGCAGGATGATCCGGAGCGCTCTCGCTTGGTCTGCCGTGATGCTGAGGAGTCGCACACTGTCTACCAGCTCCTCACTATCCTGAGCTAGGAGTTGCTGCCTCTCGACACACCACTGCAGATAACCATCGATGAAAGCAAGCAGCTCGCCTCTCGTGAGTGCTTCGTTACTTCGCTTGATATCTTGTGGAGGGAGGAAAAGGGCTATCTGCTGCTCCCGCTTAGTCCGCAAAGACTTTTTCTCCCGCTCCGTCATCTGCTCATCCTTTTCGCTATTGTCATACTTTCCTTCGAGATACTCTTTGATCACATTCTGTACCTCGTCAGAGTAGTACCCCCCGCTACGAGCCAGCTGTCGTGCTAAGCGGTATCTCAGCTTGCCCTGGAGCGGATTGATCGGCGTATAGCACCACTGCAGTAGATGCTTCACATTGAGCGGGCGGAGTAGCATGCGCAGCCCCAGCACAAAGAGCTGAGAGAGCTGCGGTATGCCTCCCGTGATAACACTCCCCGAGCGAGGCATGTGTCGCTGTGAGAGGTAGTTGTCAAAGAGCTTACCAGCCGAGTTGATATAGACAGTACCCGACAGACTCTCCTCGCCAAGCAGGTAGTCCATCGCCCTCGCCTCATCGTCAAACTCCAGCACCTGTAGACTCTCCCGATCCGTAGGGTCTAGCTCGACTTGCTGCTCTTTTCCTTCGGTTGTAAAGAGCCTTTGCAGCAGAGCTAGGTTAGACTGGTTAGAGCGCAGCTCTACTGGCTCCACCACAAGACGAGCGCCACGAGACTCCATCAGCGTGAGTAGCGCTCCAATCCGTGGCGGCAGCACCTCGACCTCTACAGGCATAATCACCTCTATCTGCTGACAGATGGCGGAGTTGCCGATTCGGGCCAACAGAGCCGTCAGCCGCTCTCCCAGCCCTGGCGAGTCAAAATACTGCTCAATCTCTGCCAAAGCGTCCAGTCGCTCAGACGGATGACAGCCCGCCACAGGCCAGCCCGCCATCACCAGCTCATCGCGTAGCGAGAGACAACGCTTTGCCACGCTCAGTCCATCGATCCCAAAGGATGCTGCCAAGATACTCTTAGGATGCTCCGCTAGGTACTGCTTCATCGCATTGTAGTAGCGTGCTATGCGCTCAGGCCTCGTATCTCCCTTGTGGTAGATGCCTAGGTGTAGCTCCAGGAGCGTGATGAGCCCCGCTGTGTCTACCACGACTGAGTCCCATAGCAACTCGTGATGGGCTGACCAGTCAATATATACATGTCCACTGTACTCTGGACTAAAGTAAATCTTCATATCTCGTATCTCAAACTATTACACTTCTCTGATATCACTGCCTTAGGAAGAGGTCGTAGTGCGTCCCATATAGCTGCGCCCGACATATACGGTGTGAGCGAAGCATCAGTTTGGTATCCATACTCTTCTCGACCAAGTAATCGTAGCGCTGAGCGTACAGCTCGTGTAGCCGACATCGGGTATCGATAAAGTCGTTGAACGCTCGAACCGACTCAGCAAAGTTATCCAAAGGGATCGACAAACTGTGCCACTCACAAACGTGGCAAAAGCTCTCCAGACTCCTACAGATCACGCGCTCGCCAGCTTGTCTATAAAGGCTCCCCTTAGGATCGGGACGCCCCCTTACCGCCTCGCTACCTAGCGTCTGAAAGCAGGTGAGCGTCATACTCCTAGGCGAGTCACCCAGCGGAGAGAGCTCCACTAGAAGAAAGCGATCTAGATCGACTCGCTTCCAGATAAAGCCCACATCGTCTGGTCCCACGTTGTAAACCAGGCAGAGTGTCTCCTTAGCCCTGGTGTGCTGCTCTAGGACTGCGTAAGCGTACTGTTGGCTGCGCAAGAAGGCTGCCAACTGCTCACCGCCACTCGTCAGCTCTTGCGAGTCGGACGGCTCTACGGCAGAGTTCTCTGTCGTGACCAGCGCAAAGGTCCTCACACGGCTCTCAGAGCCTAGGAGGAGCTGCGCTAAGGCGGTTAACTTATGATCCATTATATCGCTCATCTTATCTCGCCCCATAACTGATTAGCGGAGCGTAGTAAAGAAGGCCCCTATCCGTGGCAGTATGGGCGCCCCCTTAGCCACCTTGAGCTTATCTATATTAGTGACCACCTCGATGTTGAGGTGATACTTCTTATTTAGCTCATTCATCTTATTGGTAAAGAGCTCCCCATGATGCGGTTGACCATTGTGAAAGTAGTTGTACTCCACATAGTAGTGTATCATCTCATGCACGAGTACGCTCCGCAGCTGCTTTTCCGTCCAGTCATAATAGCAAGAGATCAGGATCTTCACGTACTTGATCGTACGTCTGCTACGTATTTCAATGAAGCGAAACATACCCAGCTTGGAGTATGACTTCAGCAGGAAAAAGTCTGGCGTAGGTAGCTCATCATCAAAGTACAGCTTGTTGTACTTCGCAAAGCGATCTGCAAGTATATCTGTCGTTATAATCATAGCTTTAGTAGTTATTAGTTGTGTCACTTTCCGCCTTATCCTTGTTCTCGACATAGGCGCATATATCCTGGATGCTTATCACCCCGCGACCACGAAGTCGCTCATTGGCTTTGTAGCCGAAGACCCTCAACTGCTCCTCCAGCTGATAAATCTGCGCTCTCACAGTCTTGAGAGCGTCCTGATAGCTACGAGGCGCGAGCTGACCGCTCTTGAACTGCCTCTTCAAGCTCTGCTTCTGAGACCTCAGCTCCTCGATCTCACTAGTCACCCGCTGCTCCAGAGCCTTATAGTCAGCATAGATCTGGCGCACCTCATCGTCATGAAGTCGCAGCATCGCACTAGCCCACATATTTTGCCAGCTACTAAGCTCGTTGCGCAGATTCGTTATGTAGGCATTCTGCTGTGCTATACGATGTTCTAGGAAGTGCTCTCTCACATTGCTCGTAAAGTCCTTCTCGCCGCCATCCTCCTCATGCAGGATGTCCAGTAGCTCTTGGAGCGTATAGGCCTCGTAGATCTGCTTAGCTTCGTTGTAGCGCATATTGATCTCCATTAGTGAATCCCAGTAGCGGGCAAAGTAGTAAAGATGTATAGGCTCCGTCTCACCATCCTCGTAAAGCTGTCTGCAGATAGCAAATTTTGAGTGCGGACTCCCCGTGAGCTCATAGATAAGACTCATACGACCACTCTTAGAGAGTACCATAGAGCCTAAGCAACTACTCCACCACTCTAGATAGACACCGATCGTTGGGGCATCCATGCCTGGAGACTCCGTGTAGGCCAACTTATTCTGGACACTTACAGGCGTGAGAAACATACGACTATCCCGCAGTATGCGCTCTCGATGCGCTAGCAGATAGAAGGCATTGTCGATAAAGAGCTGACGAAGCTCCTCGTCCCCCTCCTGTGGCTTCTCCTCCTCAGGCTTCGGATAGCACGTCAGGATCGTACCATCCATCAGTCGGATAGCTCCCTCTGGATGTCTCTCCTCCGCAGACTCCTCACGAGATGATGGTTCATAAGATTGTTGTACTGTCATAATTTGGTTTTTAACTAGTTGGTTTATAGGTTAAACGTCTAATTCGCATCCATCCTTCCCACCGTGACCATTATGCGGGGCTCGGTTGGGGCGGTCCGTAGACCGACTCTTGATGCTAATTGTTCTTGTATTGCAATAAGAAAAAGTATGGTGTAGGTAGATCATCCTCAAAGTACAGCGGGTTATGCTCCTTCTTAGAGATCCCATCTTACATACTCCTCCCCATCGACACTCCTTGCCTGTCCATTGTTCTGGACATAGAAACGTATATCATACAGGTGTATCCCCTCATCACTAAATCGCTCTTTGACATTGTATTCGAAGCCATACAACTGACTCTTTAGCTGATCGATCTGCTTGTTTAGAGGCTTGAGGGCAAACTGATAGCTACGAGGCGTCAGCAGCTCGCTCCGGAGCTGTCGCTTCAAGCTCTGCTTCTGTCGCCTCAGTTCCTCGATCTGCGCCTGCACCCGCTGCTCTAGATCCATATAGTCGGCGTAGATCTGGCGCACCTCATGGTCATGTAGCCGTAGCACCGCATGCTCATATTTATATCTCCATCTCCGTTCCTCCCTGTAGTGATGCTCCACCCGCTCGGTCAGCAGCTCTATACGATGTCGTAGGAAGCGCTCTCTCACATTGCTCGTGAAGTCCTTCTCGCCACCATCCTCCTCATGCAGTATGTCGAGTAACTCTTGGAGCGTATAGGCTTGGTAGATCTGCTTAGCTTCGTCATAGCGCGTGTTGATCTGCATCAGCGACTGCCAGTATTTGGAAAAGCCAGAGAGCTGTATAGGAGCCGACTCACCACTCTCATAGAGCTGACCACAGCTATTAGACCCCGAGAGGGGACTCCCCGCAATCTGATAGACGAGACTCATACGGCCACTATCAGAGATCACCATAGTGCCTAAGCAATGACTCCACCACTCTAGATAGATGCCGATAGTCGGATGGTGAAAGCCTGACGTACCCGTGTAGGCCAAGCCATTGTGCGCCACGATGGGTGTGAGAAACATACGACTATCCTGCAGTATGCGCTCTCGATGCGCTAGCAGATAGAAGGCATTGTCCTTAAAGAGCTGACGGAGCTCCTCTTGCTCTTCCTGCACCACAGGCTTCGGGGCTATCCTCCTCCGCCCTATGCTGAAGTATTCCCCCGTCCTGTCTAGCTGTAGCTCATCAGCCACCACCTCCTGTGGCATCTCCTCCTCGGGCTTCGGATAGCACGTCAGGATCGTACCATCCATCAGGCGAATAGCACCCTCTGGGTGCGTCTCCTCTTCAGACTCGTCAGTAGCAGATGGCACCCTCGTCTCACTCTGTGGCTCAGATGAGGGCGTAACAATAGCGTGAGAAGCTACCTCTGGCGACTCCTCACGAGACGATGGTTCATAAGATGGTTGTACTGTCATAATTTGGTTTTTAACTAGTTGGTTTATAGGTTAAACGTCTAATTCGCATCCATTCTTCCCACCGTGACCATTATGCGGGGCTCGGTTGGGGCGGTCCGTAGACCGGCTCTTAATGCTAAACTAATCGCAACTCAGCTATCGATGAGACTCACGCACGAGTACAAGTTTACCGCGATACAACTACAAAGTAGTAGCGATACGACCACACACTAATCGTGAATCGACCTCTCCGATCTTGAATTACAGTGCAAACATACGTATAATTTTCGAGATATGCAAGTTTTTCGTGTTAATGAACGCTACGAAATCCATTGAGAAGTCTGAACTTCGGAGGTTCTCTCAGACTCAAGTATCATCCTCCGCACAGAAAGAAGCACCCCTCCAACGAGGAAATATCATTTACCGCGTGAGCTATTTGAAAATTCCTACCTCTACATAATGTGTCAGCTCTGCCCTCTAATCTCTATTTACATATCTTTACGGGGAAATTTGTCCGATCCCCTCCTTTCTCGAATATCCACGTGGGGAATCTCAAATCTCCACGTGGAAGTTTTTTATTTTCCACGTGGGCGTGAAATAAAACTTCGGAGGAATCAAATGAAACTTCGGAGGAAACGAATGAAACTTCGGAGGAATTTTTTCTTTCTCACGTGGGGATTTCAAAATATCCACGTGGAAATCACTTTTCCCCGACACGATGACGTTTTGATATGTAGTCGGCTCTAAATTATTGTTATGAGCCGATGTTGAATTTGCCCAGCCTGGGCTGACACATCATAATCGTTTTTTTCAGGAGCTACAGATCAGCAACAAACAAAAAGTCGAGAGGTAGATGAGCTCATTGTATATAATGCGTCGACCCTGACAGCCTCCTCTCGGCAACTGTTTTTTCAATACCTTTGATCCATATAAGACTATTGCAAAAGTCAACAGTCGCCGTATACAGATTGTTGGCACTGTCCACAATCCCCAACTCACTAAGTAACACAGCAAAGATCAAAGCGTATGACGACAGAGAACTTAACAGCTAAGAGGCAAGAACTAAAGGTCCTGAAGGATCAACTGAACCACATCTGGGAGGAGTACAAAAAAGTACGAGAGGTGCTGATACCCCAGGTCACCACACTCCTCGCAGACTATCTCGAGAGTCATCAGCTGGAAGAGCTGACATGGGATCTCCCCACCTCCCCCTATGACCACGATAATGAGCAAACGATCCTGCGCGCCTTTGACCTACACCCGGATGGGTATAGCGTCCATAATCTATATCCTGTCGCTGGAGTGAAGCGTAGCGAGACGGGCGTCAACCTCATCCTCTGTCGTAATTGGCGCCTGACCGAACGCTTTGAGTACCCTCTCTCCACTCAAAACTTCATTAGAGATCCTCAAGACTCATCTGTTTTCGTCGGGATCAACTTTTGCAATCACGACTTCATC
>CAMCJO010000036.1 GCA_945875135.1 uncultured Porphyromonas sp. | reverse complement strand
TCCCGCCCGCACCCAGCAACCATTACACGATCCCTCCCGTGAAACTTGGGATAGGGGTACTTTACCAACCATTTTGACCTTTACGCCGAACTTTTCAGTTCCAAGGGAGGGAGCGGATGGCAAAGAGACAAGAAAAGAGGAGACGACCAACTCGTGTGGCCGTCTCCTCTTGCATTGATGGGGGATGTCGTGTCTGTCTAGAAGTGCGGGTAGACTCGATCAACGAGCGTCTGGCAGACCCGCTCGATGAAGTCTCTCTCGCCTAGCTCGGACGACATGATGTAGAGCGGTACGCCCTGCTCCTCACGGTGATACGGGGGCTGCAGGTAGTCCCGCTTGACCACCTGAAAGCCGTTGCGCCCGTAGTAGTTGATGCGTCGCCCAGCTATCTCGGAGAGCGTCTCGGGCTCTACCTCAAAGTAGATTGGTTCGCACCCAATGTACTCCTTGACCGTCTGTAGCGTCTGCTCGCCTAGGCGATGGTTGCGCAGCTGCGGTAGGATGGCAAAGTGCTCTCCGTAGTAGAAGTCGTCAAAGTGCCACAGCGTGATGAAGCCCACGACCCCTAGCTCGGGATGCTCTAAGAGGAAGAACTGGTAAGCACCCTGCTCCCCGATGAGTTGCTCTAGGTCACTCCACGGGCGACGCTCACTATGAGGAAAAGCATCCTCGTAGAGCTGTCTGAGCGTAGGTAGATGGCTCTGGTGCGTCTCATTGCAGAGGTCGCACCGCGTCATACGAACGAGCGAGACGAGTGGGGTAGCGGATGCGTCTTGTCTCATACTACTTGCCATAGTTCGGGTCGATGGCTACGATGCCTGGGAGAGCTTTTCCCTCGATAGCCTCTAGGAGCGCACCGCCACCAGTAGATACGTAAGATACTTCGTCGCCTAGACCGAGCTTGTTGATGCAGGCGACACTGTCACCTCCACCGACGAGCGAGTAGGCTCCCTGTCGTGTAGCCTCAGCGACTGCCTGAGCGATAGCTTCGGAGCCACGAGCGAAGTTGTCAAACTCAAAGACTCCCGCAGGTCCATTCCACAGGATCGTCTTGCTGGTCAGGATAACCTCACGGTAGTCGGCACAAGCCTGAGCACCGATGTCCATACCCATGCGGTCGACAGGAATCTGATTGGTCGGGAAGGTCTCGGCAGGGGCATCGTTAGCAAAGTCGCACGTGGCGACCGTATCTACGGGTAGGAGGAGTCGCACGCCCTTAGCTTTAGCGCGCTCCATGATGTCTCGTG
Organism: uncultured Porphyromonas sp.; assembly: GCA_945875135.1. Classification (GTDB taxonomy): domain Bacteria; phylum Bacteroidota; class Bacteroidia; order Bacteroidales; family Porphyromonadaceae; genus Porphyromonas. Next base: position 10,131 of record CAMCJO010000036.1, on the reverse strand, counting down.
CCACGTCGATCTTGTCCTCCTCACAGAGGGAGCGACCTATCTCGCCACCCTGCGCCTTGACAAAGGTGTAGGCCATACCGCCTCCGATGATGAGGTAGTCCACCTTGTTCATCAGGTTGAGGATGATGTCGATCTTTGAGGAGACTTTAGAACCTCCTAAGATAGCGGTAAAGGGGTGCTTAGCACCATGTAGGACACGCTGTACAGCCTCTACCTCTTGTAGCATGAGCATGCCAAACATCTTCTTGTCTGTGGCAAAGTACTGAGCGATGAGAGCCGTCGTAGCGTGTGCTCGGTGTGCGGCACCAAAAGCATCGTTGACGTAGACATCGGCTAGTGTGGCCATCTCCTGGGCGTAAGCTTTCTGACGCTCCTTGAGATCAGCCTTTGCAGCCTTGAGAGCCTCTTCGTCGGTGTACTGGTCAGCATTGCGGAGCTTGCCTTCTTCCTCCTCCTCGAAGCGTACGTTTTCCAGAACTAGGATCTCGCCCGACTGGAGTGCCTGCGCCATCTCTTTTGCCTGAGCACCACGGCTCACAGGGCAGTGGATGACTGGTACGTGTATGAGCTCCTTGAGGTGGGGCACGATGAGCGAGGTAGAGAGCTTGGGGTCACGCCCCTTGGGGCGACCGAGGTGCGTGGCGATGATGACGCTCCCGCCGTCGGATAGAATCTTGCGTAGCGTAGGCAGGGCGGCACGCATGCGGGTGTCGTCAGTGATCTGCCCCTTATCATCAAAGGGGACGTTGAAGTCTACACGAACGAGTGCGCGAAGACCAGAAAAGTCGAACTGATGAATGTTTATCATGAATAGAAGTATGTATTTGGTCTGTGTGAGTGAACTTAGAAAGTGTTGATGCGCTGATGGAGCCAGGTGTGTATTAGTACCAGCAGATGACTCGGCACGCCTAGCTGCATTAGGTCGTACACACACTCCCCGTAGGCGGAGATAAGTTTCTTCTGCTGCTGTTCGTCAGCCGTGGCTAGGAGCTTACCTAGAGCTTGTAGTGTGCCCTGCAGATCTCCACCGATGAGGGTGAGAAGTACTGGCAGTAGGGGCACAAACTCTTTGTAGTGAAGCTCGAGAGAGTCTTTGTCCAGCTGATCGTACGAGGTGACGGGGCGACTAGCGTAAGCTTTTGCCTCATCCCAGCGCTGTGTCATCATAAGGCACCAAGCGATGAGCGGATAGAGCGTGTCGGGGTGCTCATCCTCAAACTCGCACTGCAAGAGTAGCGGGAGTGCCTTGTCGTAAGTGCGGAGCTTGACATAGAGCACACCGAGTAGTCGTGAGATAGCGAGCGAAGGCCGCTCAGACTCTGCCTGCTGGCGCACCTGCTCGAGGAGTGAGATAGCGAGCATAGGCTGCTCCATGCGGTAGAGGATTTGTGCGATGAAGAGCGGGCTCGTGTCTCTCGGGAGTAGCTGCGGAGGGATCTGCTGCATGACGAAGTAAGCCTGCATGTACTTCTGCTCCTCGTAGTAGGTCTGCGCAAGGCGGTACATGAGCTGAGCACGAGCCTCAGGATCTGAGGTGCGTCCCAGCTGCACCTGTATCGTCGCTTGCTCGCCCGCATACTCTTTCGTCTGAATGCAATAGGCTCGTAGCAAGTCAAGATGCTTGTCGCAGAGCTGCTCCGACTGAGCCTGTGCAAAGGGATTGGGCTGACCAAAGAGCATCTTAAAGGGAGTCCTAGCAGCCACCTTTGCCTCAATAAAGGCGAAGATGCGTGCCAGCTGACAGATGTACCCTTGCAGTGCTTTCGTATAGTCGTCTGCTTCTAGAGTTCGTCGCTCCTGTGGACGGATATATGGGGTGCGGTTGATCACATTCTCCATAGCTAGGACGCCCTGCGAGATGCCTTGTAGCACCTGTCCAGGCAGTTGGCTAATCCTAAAGATAGAGCCGTAGAAGTCTATGTCTACCTGCTGGAAGATGGACTCTCGCAGTAGCGTCATGATCTGATCCTCGCCGAGCTGGTACTCATTGCTAAACTGAGCCATTACGGCCGCTAGCGAACTGTGCTGCAGGTCAAACGGGACGAGCCAGTGCGCCTCATCTTCAAAGAAAGGTCCCTGCAGGAGCGAGCTAGTCGCAAAGGCATTGACATCGAAGCCTCGCGCTACGAGACGCTTCAGCGCTTCGTACCCATCCTGTACATCGTCCACGAGGGGCAGTAGCTCCTCCTCATCCCCGAAGACACTCTCGAAGGTGGCTGGCTTGGTGCTATCGCCTGTCGAGGAGATAATCTCCTGAAAGCGTTGCTGAAACTCAGGACTGTTAAATCGTCCGAAGAGCTTCTGCACATACTCCACTACTTGTGGTGTGTACTTCATGCGGAGGCGGTGGCTCCAGATCATGTCGTACTCCTCGAGGGTGATCGCCTCGCCGATCTGCTGGAGCGTGTAGGGAAGCTGCTCCTCGTAGAGTGCTAGACGGCTATTGTATAGTTCGCCGACGAGTAGCACCCCGACGACGGCACGAATGCGCACCATCGTCTGCTCGCCTTGTGTCTTCATGAGCTTAGCGAGGAGCCAGCAGAGCTTGCCCCAGTGCCACGTGCGTAGCAAAGCGAGGGTGACGGCTGTGAGTGCTGCCTGCTGTATGTAGTCATCAAGCTGGTCTAGTGCGGAGGCTACCTCGTCGCTCCACTCCTGTGTGTAGAGGAGTCCCATCGTGAGCCGCTTGACCAGTTCGTCGTAGCGTGGACGATCTACTGTGGCCAGGTTGGACTGGAGCGTCAGTTGCTCGACAACCATCGCTAGTCCTCCGTTGTTCAGCAGTAGGGAGTAGTAGTTCGCTTGCTTTTCGTACTGGTGCGATTTAGCCAGCCACTCGGTATCTCGTAGCGCATCGGTCACCTCGTAGAGCGTCCGGAGCAGGTAGCTATAGTTAGTCACCAGCTCTGGGTCTTGTATCGGCGACTCTAGATAGTGTAGCATCGTCTCTAGGATGCGCTTGGCCGAGTGGTAGCGGTCACGCTGCTCCACGGGGATACGCACATGAGACTGCATCTGCTCGCCTAGTAGCTTGACAGCTGCGGCGATCTGATGATCAGAGATGAGCTGGTAGATATCGTCTGTTACCATATATAATGTGTACCAGCTCTTAGATGCTTAGTTGCTCACGTATCGCCTTGATGCGGTCGCGGAGCAGCTGCTCAGGATGGTCGCAAGCGGGATCGGAGCCACGCTTGTAGGTGACACCGATGTAGTACTTGATCTTAGGCTCCGTACCTGAGGGACGTATCGAGAGCACCGTCCCGTCGGCCGTGTGGTACTGTAGCACATTGCTGGTCGCCGGCATCTTGATCGGGAAGGTCTCGCCACTCTTGAGGCACTTACCCTCGAGCGACTGATAGTCTAGGATCTTGACGACGGGACTGCCCGCTAGCTCCTTCATCGGGTTAGAGCGGTAGTCGACCATCATCTGGCTGATCTCCTGAGCACCCTTGATGCCCTTGCGCACTACGCTGATGCCCTGCTCTAGGAAGTAGCCATGCTCGTAGTAGATCTTCTCCAGGAGCATATCAATGGTCAAGCCCTTGTCCAGAGCCCACGCAGTCAGCTCTGCAAAGATAGCGCATGCCGACACAGAACTCTTGTCTCGTACGAAAGTCTCCCAGAGGTAGCCGTAGCTCTCCTCGCCACCACCTATGTAGCGACGCTTGCCCTCCTGCTCACGCACCTCATTGGCGATCCACTTAAAGCCCGTGTAGCAGTCCATACACTCTATGCCATAGTCCTTGGCAATAGCGGGGATCAGTTCCGTAGTCACAATCGTTTTGACCACAAAGTCATCGGGACGGAGGTCGCCCAGCTCCTTGCGGCGAGCTATCGTGTAGTAGGTCAGGAGGACACAGATCTGGTTGCCATTGATCAGGTGCATCTCGCCCTGCTCGTTACGCACAGCGACGCCGATGCGGTCGCCGTCAGGGTCACTCGCTAGGACTAGGTCAGCACCCGTAGCTTCGGCACGTTCTATCGCCAGCTTCATAGCTGCCGGCTCCTCGGGGTTCGGTGATACGACCGTGGGGAAGTTCCCGTCGATCACATCTTGCTCGGGCACATGGATGATGTTCTTGAAGCCAAAAGCCTCTAGCGCACGAGGCACGATGCGCACGCCTGTACCGTGAATAGGTGTGTAGACGATCCCCATATCACGATGACGCTCTACCGACTCAGGCGAGAGCGATAGGGTACAGACGTCATGGATGAAGCGGTCGTCCATCTCGGCACCGATCATCTCGACGAGTGCTGGATTGCCCTGCCACTTCACTTGATCAATGTCTGTGATGCTCTTCACCTCATTGACGATTGCCTTGTCGTGTGGTGCGATGATCTGAGCACCATCGCTCCAGAAGACCTTGTAGCCGTTGTACTCCTTGGGGTTGTGCGAGGCGGTCACCATGACACCGCTCTTGCAGCCCAGCTGACGGATCGCATAGGAGACCATCGGGGTAGGGCGGAGCGCATCGTAGAGGTAGACCTTGATGCCGTTTGCCGTGAGCACGTCGGCCGTCGTCTGAGCGAAGAAGGGGCTGTTGTTGCGCCCATCGTAGCCGATAGCTACGGAGATCTCTTCGCCAGCGAAGCATTGCAGGAGGTAGTTGGCCAGTCCCTGGGTAGCCATGCCGACGGTGTATTTATTCATGCGGTTAGTGCCAGCGCCCATGATGCCGCGCAGGCCTCCCGTACCAAACTCTAGTACTTGGTAGAAAGCCTCCACGAGAGGCGTCTTGTCCTCAGCCGCGAGGAGAGCCTCTACTTGCTGACGTGTCTCACTGTCGAAGGCGGGTGCGAGCCATTGCTTAGCACGCTCTTCTGCTTGTTGTATTAGTTCAGGTGATAAAGTTGCCATAGAATATTCTGTTGTTAGATTGGTTCTTAATTCGATAGTACAAACTTACCAAATATATTTCAAACCAGCGACATCTTAGGCTCGCACTCTAAGTAAGAGCCTATCTATCTAGACAAAATACTCTTCTCCTAGATGCTGGCCGTTTGGAGCAAAATAGCTAACTTTGGGACGAGCAAGAGATAAACTTGCGAATATGAACTAGAAAAACAGACCAATATGCCAACAGCTCAAAAGAAGACCTCCTCTGCTACTACAGAGCGAAAGGGAACCTCCAACAAGAGTCACTCCAAGACGACGCCCCGCTCCAGTGCTAAGAGCAAGGCTACAAGAGTATCGCACAGTAAGAACTTTGTCCTGGACACCAACGTCATCCTGCACGACTATGAGTGCATCGACAAGTTTGAGGACAACGACATCTACATCCCCATCGTGGTGCTCGAGGAGCTGGACAAGTTTAAGAAAGGCTCCGATCAGATCAACTTCAACGCACGTGCCTTCGTTCGCAGGCTTGATGAGCTGACGGATGCTGACTTCTTCGAGCATGGTGCTGACCTAGGAGAGGGGAGAGGACGCCTCTACGTCTATCTAGGCAATAAGCCTCATGAGCGTGTGGCGCATGCCTTTGGGGAAAACATCCCAGACCACAAGATCATGAGTGCTACGCTACACATTGCAGAGGCAAACGAAGGAGAGCAGACGATCCTCGTGAGCAAGGATATCAACCTCCGTATGAAGGCTAAGTCGCTCGGCATCCCTGTCGAGGATTACTTCAACGATAAGGTGCAGACCTTTGACCTCTTTGAGGAGGCTCAGCCAGTCTTCGAGGGGATCGATGCGGAGCTTATCAATCGTCTCTATGACAATGAGCAGGGAGTAGCACTTGATGAGTTTGAGTTTGGCAGCAAGATACAACCCAATGAGTGCTTCGTCCTCAAGAGTGACCAGAGCAGTGTGCTGGCGCGCTACAATCCCTTTGAGGCGATGGTGCAGCGGGTAGACAAGTTCACCCACATGGGCATCACGCCTAGGAATGCGGAGCAGGCTTTTGCCTTTGACGTGCTGATGGATCCCAACGTACTCCTCGTGGCACTCTCGGGCAAGGCCGGTACCGGTAAGACGCTCCTAGCTCTAGCCGCAGCTCTAGATCAAGCAGATCGCTATGGACAGATTATGCTGGCGCGTCCTATCGTGGCTCTCTCCAATAAGGACCTCGGTGCTCTGCCTGGTACGGAGCAGGAGAAGATACGTCCCTATATGCAGCCGCTCTTTGACAACCTGAATGTGATCAAGTCACAGTTTAAGGGCGGTAAGCAGCAGGCGCAGCTGGAGAAGCTACAGCAGGACAATAAGCTCATCATCGAGGCTCTGGCCTATCTGCGTGGTCGCAGTCTGGCGGACGCTATCGTGATCGTCGATGAGGCGCAAAACCTAACTCCGAACGAGGTCAAGACGATCATCACACGTGCTGGTGAGGGGACGAAGATGATCTTCTGCGGTGACGTGGAGCAGATCGACTCACCTTATCTAGACAGCCAGAGCAATGGTCTCGCCTACATGATCGACAAGATGCGTGGTGAGACGCTCTTCGCACACGTTAACCTGATCAAGGGTGAGCGCAGCGAACTCAGTGAGCTGGCCTCACACCTACTCTAATGCTATAGAGACTAGTGCTACTAGAGGCTTAGTAGCACTAGTCCAATATCCTAAATCTGTAATATGAAAGAAACTATATCTACTGCGGGAGCTCATGACGGAGCTCGTGACAAAACTGTCGAGGGGCTCTCCCTACTAGGCAATAAGCGCACCGTCTACGCACAGGACTACGATCCGAGTGTGCTAGAGGCTTTTGAGAATAGACATCAAGACCGCGACTATCGCGTACGCTTCGAGTGCCCCGAGTTCACGGCACTCTGTCCTATCACTGGGCAGCCTGACTTCGCTACCATATATATAGAGTATATCCCAGACGTGCGTATGGTCGAGAGCAAGAGCCTCAAGCTCTATCTCTTTAGCTTTCGCTCGCATGGCGCCTTTCATGAGGATTGTGTCAACATCATCATGGACGACCTGATCCGTCTGATGGACCCTAAGTATATCGAGGTGACGGGCGACTTCTCGCCACGCGGTGGCATCAGCATTGTGCCTTTTTGCAATTATGGCCGTCCAGGCACGCCCTACGAGTCGTACGCTCGTGAGCGTATGCTCGCCTTCCACCACTAGAGATCTGGTCGTATGCTAAGCTCTCAAAAGAAGTATCTCGTCATCATCAATCCTATCTCTGGCACCTCTAGGAAGACGAGTCTGCCTGAGCTCGCATTTAATATGCTCTCGGACAATGGCAGTGAGCTATACTTCGTCTATACCAACGGAGAGGGACATGCCGATCGTATCATCAAGGATATAGCTGGTCAAGGGTTTGATACGGTTATCGCTATCGGAGGAGATGGTACGATCAATGAGGTGGCGAATGCGGTACGACCTACGAATATGTCTCTGGGCATCGTCCCTATGGGATCGGGCAATGGGTTGGCGCGCTCACTGGATATCCCGTTGGACCCCGAAGCAGCCCTAGAGGTTATTCGCAGAGGGTATATCAAGCGTATTGACTGCTGCGAGGCCGAGGGAGTTCCCTTTTTCGTGACCTTCGGCGTGGGCTTTGATGCGCAGGTGACCGCTAGCTACGACCAGAAGAGCTTCCGAGGGCCGCTCTCCTACGTCCTCTCGACGGTCGATCAGTTTATCAAGCACAAGTCCTCGCTCTATCGCCTTCATCTCAATGGTGAAGTGATTGAGCAAAAAGCTTTTCTTGTGACCTGCGCTAATGCGGATCAGTATGGCAATAATGCGATCATAGCACCTGACGCTGAGCTAGATGATGGACTCTTTGACGTGGTCGTCATTAGAGATATGTCTTTATTGAGAGCTCCTAAACTGGCCGTCAGTCTCTTTACAAAGCGTGTTGATGAGAGTGCCTCTATCGACATCTATCGCACCGACCATCTCATCATAGAGCGTGAGAAGGAGGACTATGCGCAGGTCGACGGCGAACTCATCGAGCTAGGGCGTCGCATCGAGATCACAATCCAAAAGCAGCAACTGCCCATCTTGGTGCCACTACCCAAGAGCTAATCAGAAGCGTTAGCCCTATATATCCTTGTTTAGCAGCAGGGGGATATCTTACAGAGATGAGGTGACTTTTGGGAGGGAAACTTTTCAAAAGGAGACTGTTGCAACAGCCTCTAGAGAGATAGAGATAAAGCAAGAGCCTGCTCACTAGCTAGCGAGTAGGCTCTTGTTGCGTGTAGCACAATTATCTGTCGAGATTGTGGCGACAAACTTGTGCTTATTAGCGACGCATGTAGCGTGTGTTCAGGCGGATCTGTTTGCCCGCTTGAGACTTGTAGTCATCGCCAGGGAAGAAGCTTGCAGAAAGCAGTTTAGACCCTAGCCCCGTAAGCTTGACTACATGAAGTGATACATTTTGCTCTGCGTTGTAGTAGTACCAGTATTCGTTACCTAGACTACTCTTTTCCGTTCCCGTGTATTGATAGCCAGCCTTTTCGAGTACAGCCTTGAGCTCTTTGTCGATACCCGTATTAAACTGCTTAGCGTGATTGATGGATAGGCCTCCAGCTTCATAGATATGCATGTTTGCCTCGGTGGCTTCATAGGAGGGGTAGTAATAATAGCCATTGATAACGGCAGAGATACCTTTTCTAAAATCTTTGATTGAGACCTGCAGATTGGTCGAGCTATAGTCTATCTTGCCATCTTCGCCACTTATGGGTGCGTTGTAAGTTACATTCTCCCCCTTAGCGATCTCACTAGTGTAGATGGAGCCTGCGGGTGTCCCTGCAGTGGGAACATCAGCGGGGTTGAACTTCTCCCCAAAGTTGTAAGAGGGAAAGATGCTAGTGTCCTCTGTGGGGTTTGGTGCGGGTGCCTTCTCCTTGGCAGAGAAGCTGAAGGCGATACCCTGACCGCCCTCCATAATGAGGAGCGTGTAGTATTCGTTTTCGCTGATGTAGGTTTTGTCGCTAAAGTCTGACTTCAGAGGCTTGCTAAAGCCGTTGCTTACAAACCACTCGGCAACATCGGCATTGCTCTCGATCATGTCGATGGTGAGCGCATAGCTGAGTGCTAGGATACCAGGCTTGTAGGTTTCACCCTTGGACGTGTAGCCCTGTGGGTAGTAAGCGACTAGGTCGAAGTTGCCCTTCTTCTTGTCCTTCGCGATGAAGTTGGCACGCTTGGGATCACTCTGCGCCTTCTCCTGTCTGAGTCCTAGAGCGGCCTCATACTTGCGGATCTCATCTAGAGAGGTCTCCTCAGCCTTCTTACTAGCGAAGGGGAAGTCCTTGAGACTCTTGTCGAAGTATCCCGTGGGGACCGACCCTGGCATCGGAAGGAAGGAGAGCTGAGCATATCCAGCCTGATCTTTGCTCTGAGAGACCCCTACGATAAGATTCCCCTTGCGGTACATAGGCGTCTTGCTGGAGCTGTCGTCCATCGCCTCAAAGCCATCATTGATGGTCATGATGTCAAACTCTCTTCTGATCTCGCCCTGCTCATTGTAGACCAGCTTCTTGTCTAGGAGTACGGTCGAGATCTGTAGTCTACCCTTGCCAGCATCTCCGACGAGATAGATGCGTAGTGGCTGCTTACCACTCTTGTCTTGCGTGTTGAAGACGTAGTTCTTGACCTGCTGACCCTTAAAGTCAGCAACCACCTCTTTCTGTAGCATGGCTCCGTGAGCGGCCTCCCACTTCTTGAGGGGTAGCTCACCCGCCATAAAGTCTACGAAGGGGATCGGCAGATGCTTCAGATTGCCATCTGCATCTAGCTCGTAGATAGGGGTGTACTCGCCCATCGGGATCGTATCCTCCTTGTTGGGATCGCCTCCATCATCGGGGCAATCACGATAACAACCGACCAACCCAAAGCAAGTTGACAAGATCAATGCGAGGGCCAAATAGATTTGCTTATTCATAGTATTCTAACCTTGTTAGTGTATATATCTGCGAAGTCTGAGAGACCAATACGGCGAAGGAAGGCACCACAGCAGATGATCATCGTCATCAAACTGATAAAATAGGCCTCCCTTGCAAACAAAGGTACGACAAACAAAGAGAACTACGTCTATCCGCTAGCCAGTTCCTCCCTTGGAACTAAAAAGTTCCTCCCTTGGAACTGAAAAGTTCCTCCGTTGGAACTAAAAAGTTCCTCCGTTGGAACTAAAAAGTTCCAAGAGGGGAACAACTTTTGGAACT
>CAMCJO010000035.1 GCA_945875135.1 uncultured Porphyromonas sp. | reverse complement strand
TGTCAACCGACATCCGTTTTAACAAAAAAAAAGTCAACCATTTTCAGGGAACCACTGAGGAATGAAATGAAACTTCGGAGGAATTTTCCCTTTCCCACGTGGACATTCCAAAATCTCCACGTGGAGAGCGAGTTTCTTGTACTTGCGACGAATGATGTCGGGACACACGAAAGTGGCTAGTCGTTGGGGCATTGAGTTTATTTGAGACTGTTGCAAAGTCAATAGTCTCTATTTGTAGGGAGGCTTGCAGTATCTAGCTCATAACAGCCTATATTTATGTAGGATATGTCCTCAGACTTAAGTGCGAGAGGAGAAGACTCGGAAGAAATTTCAGCTCGAGGCAAAAAAAGAGGGGCAAACGCTTGCATTGTTCAGAAAAAGTTGTACCTTTGCATCACAGTTCAGGAAGGAAGTCGCTGGTGACTCGCCTGAATGAGAATTGACTTCGTAGCTCAGTTGGTAGAGCAACTGACTCTTAATCAGTGGGTCGAGGGTTCGAGCCCCTCCGAGGTCACAAGTGATACATCACTCTTATGAATAGCTCCTTGCAGTGTGCAGGGAGCTATTTTTATTTTGAGAATTTACGGAGTTGAGGTCGTATATTCGGAGGAGAGGATAGCTCGCTGCTTTTTCTGTATCTTTGCGAGAGTTAGGGTTATACGACTAACCGTTTTCATCATGAGCTATACCAAACATCCTAATAAATATATCGGAGCGCATGTGAGCGCAGCTGGTGGCGTGGAGGAGGCTCCGCTGCGTGCTGGCGAACTGGGCGCGCGTGCCTTCGCTTTCTTTCTCAAGAACCAGCGGCAGTGGAATGCTAAGCCCTACACCAAGGAGCAGATCGACGCTTTTATCGCCAACTGTGACCAGGTGGGCATACAGCGCGAGCATATCCTACCCCATGCGAGCTACCTATATAATATAGGTAATGCGGACGCTGCCAAGCGTCAGCGCAGCCGCCATGCGATGATCGATGAGATGCACCGCTGCGAGCAGTTGGGGCTGAGCTTGCTCAACTTTCACCCAGGGAGTCACCTCAAAGAGATCTCTGAGGAGCAGTGTATGGAGTACATAGCCGCTGAGATGAATGCCGTGCTGGCCGAGTCGGAGGGAGTTAAGCTGGTCTTGGAGAATGTGGCAGGTCAAGGGACCAACGTGGGCTACACCTTCGAGCAGCTCGCTTACATCATCTCACTCATTGAGGATCCTAGTCGTGTGGGCGTCTGCATCGACACAGCGCACACGCTGGCGGCGGGCTATGAGATACGCACGGCCGATGGCTACACGGCTATGTGGCAAGCCTTCGACGATATCATCGGCTACGACAAGCTCTGCGCTATCCACCTGAATGATAGCAAGAAGGACTTGGGTACCCGTGTGGATCGTCATGAGTCTATTGGCAAGGGCTTTATGGGTACAGACCTTTTCAAAATGCTGATGGACGACCCACATCTAGACAACATCCCGATCGTCCTAGAGACGCCCGTGCCTGAGCTCTGGGTGGAGGAGATCGCTTACCTCTATGCGCTCTAATAGGCTATGCTAACGAAGATCTATGCGGACACCCCCGACTACACTGTGGTGCGTGAGGTGGTCCAATGCCTGGAGAGTGGCGGAGTGATTATCTACCCTACAGGTGTAGGCTATGCGCTTGGTTGCTCGGCACTGAAGAAGCGCGCCGTGGAGCAGGTGTGCCAGATCAAAGGGGTAGACAGCAAGCGTCACACCTTGGCGATCATGTGCCAAGACCTAGGCGAGGTGGCTCAGTATGCTAAGATGGGAGATGATACTTTTGCCCTAATGAAGTCGGGTGAGTACGAGCCAGCTACCTATATACTGCCTCCGACGACGACGCTCCCGACGCCTTTTCGCCAACGCAAGGAGGTGGGCGTGCAGCTCTGCAAGCATCCCGTGACGCGCATCATACTGGAGGAGCTGGAGGAGCCGCTCCTGACGGGCTCGTTGCCAGACCTGCCAGAGGGATACGATACGAACTACCTGACCGATCCTGAGCTCATCGAGGAGTACTACGGGCATTTGGTGGACCTGATCATCGATGGCGGCGTGGCTCCTGGTGGTCATGGGGCGATCATCGACTGCACGGGCGATACACCACAACTGCTCCGTGAGGGAACTATCTAAAGCTATATAGCACTACCGTATATGTCTCATCCGCGCCAGCAGCTCTCTACGCTTTTAGTCACCTTCCTGCTCCTCATCCTAGGAGCTGTGGGGTGTGCCAAGCAATCTTCGCCAGAGGGAGGTCCCTACGATATGACCCCGCCTCGTGTAGTGCGCTGCACGCCTGAGGAGGGGAGTACGCATGTTACGTCGCATCGTGTGCGCATCACTTTCGATGAGTACATACAGTTGGAGCGAGGTGAGGACAAGGTGATCTATTCGCCACCACAGCGCATTCCGCCGAAGGCTTTAGTCAATCAAAAACAGCTGGTCATCACTTACCAAGATAGCCTCATCGCGAACACGACCTACACGATCAACTTCAATCGTGCGATCAAGGACTACAACGAGGGTAACTACATCGAGCAGTATGTCTACGCCTTTAGTACGGGCGACTATCTAGATACGATGCAGGTGGCGGGGCAGGTACTCGATGCCTACACGTTACAGCCGGTGCCTCGTATCCTAGCGGGTGTCTACGCGACGCCACTCCCTGTGGATACGCTAGACCGTCCGATGACCCGCATGACCTATACGGACGATCAGGGGCACTTTACTCTAGAGAACGTACGAGACGGAGTTTACTACGCCATCGCGCTCATCGATATGGATCGTAGCTATAGCTACAACGCTCCGAGCGAGAGCTTTGCGATCACGCCCGACAGCTTCCGTACCGAGGTGGTACACCGCTCGGCTCTCATGCCCGCCAAGGAAACAAAGGAAACAAAGGTGGACTCGCTGCAAAATACGACCGACTCTCTGCAAAGTGCAGCCGACTCTCTGGGAGCGTCTGCAGATAGTTTGCTCTCTAAGGGGGACGAGCCTACAACGGTGGCAGACAGTACTGCAACGGTGACAGACAGCGTCTCGCCTTACGTCTACCTGCCCAACGATCTGGTGCTCCTCTTGACACGTCCGAAGACGAATCTTATCCGTCTCGAGCGACTGGCGAGACGTGACTCGATGTCGCTCATGGCGACTTTTACAGAGCCTATTGATACGCTGCCACAGCTTACGATCCTCTCGCCAGACTATCTGACGACCGCCACGAGCTACTACCCTGATCTCTCGACAGATCGTAAGAGTCTCGTCTACTGGCTATCGCCTCACGACTCACTGGTGAGAGACTCCGTGGTGGTGGCGTTTGCCTATCCTACGACTGACTCGATAGGTAGTCCGATCAATAAGCTCGACACGATGACGCTACAAGCACCTAGAGTGCAGGCTGCTAAGGCTAAAGCTAAGCCTAAGAAGCAACCTAGGATAGCCGCACCTCAGCCTCAGACGGCTAGCGACAGCATCACTCAGGCGAGTGACTCCACCGCTCTAGCAGATCCAAAGAATGATCTAAGTGCTGTCACGCTCCTTTCGCTCGATGATATCAACAAAGAGACGACCCGTGACTCCCTCTGGATTAGCTACGATGTGCCGATCCTGGGCATTGACACGACCTTGGTGCAGCTTGCTAAGTTGGTCGACTCGGTGCCACAGCCGATCTCCTGCCAGTTACGACCTGACAGCATACGACGCTGCCGATGGCTGGTAGACTTTGCCAAAGAGCCTGGGACTACTTACCGACTCACCGTAGATACCGCTGCCATAACGGGACTCTATGGTGGTGTCAGTGCTCCGGCACAGAAGGATCTCAAGATCACCTCTGCGACTGAGCTGGGCTCTCTCGCAGTCACGCTCACAGGCTACCCTACAGAGAGTCCGCTCTACGTCTACCTACTCAGTAGTAAAGAGGAGGTGCTGGCGACGGCTCAGCCCGATAGTGCGGGCTTAGTCACCTTTACGGAGCTGGCTCCTGGAGCTTACTTCCTCAAGCTCTATGTGGACCTTAATAGCAATGGCACTTGGGATGGGGGCGTCTACCCAGCGACTCCGCCTGAGCCTGTGCGCTACCTGCCTCAGACGGTGAATGTGCAGGCGCGCTTTGCCACGGAGCAGAAGTGGGCATACGATGGTACGCCCCTAGCAGAGCAACGCCCGAAAGAGCTGGAGGGGGATAAGCAAGCTGAGGGAGAAGGTAGTCGTGCTAACACAGGAACAGAAAAGCGCGATCTCAACGTCGAGTACGCCCAGCGTATGCGAGAGCGCTACGGCAAGCGCTGGAACCCGACAGATCGTGAGCGTAAGATCATGGGACTCCCCTCACGTGCCGAAGAGCGAGAGGCGCGAGCTCGTGGTGAAAATGTAGAGATAGGTGCTCCGCCCAAGGAACAGAAAAAGGGGCAAGACAACAAGCAGGGCAAGACTCAGACGCAACCCCTCGGCACAGGGAGTGGCGCGCCCCTTCGTAACAATCCGACCACAACACGGCAGTCTGCTGGCAACCTACAAGGTCGCTCTCAGGCGATCTCTCGCTAAATATTGCTGTCCGGTAAAAGCTTTTTGAGGGGGAATCAAGTAGATCTTCCTGCAGAAATGAGCTAACTTCTAACCTCTAATCTCTATTTACATATCTTTACGGGGAAATTCGTCCGATACCCTCCTTTCTCGAATATCCACGTGGAAAATCTCAAATCTCCACGTGGATGTTTTTCTTTTTCCACGTGGGCGCGTTTCATTTCTTCCGAAGTTTCATTTGATTCCTCCGAAGTTTCATTTCATTCTTCCGAGGAATTTTTTATTCCCCACGTGGAGATTTTGAAATATCCACGTGGAAATCACTTTTCCCCGACACGGCACCGTTTCGATGTGTAGTTGGATCTAAATTATTGTAGCAGGGCACCGTTGATGTGCCCTTTCAAACTTTTATTGGACAGCAATACTCACTAAAGGGTTTTATCTAGGAAATAGGGGGGATCACTCCATCATCGCGTAGACCAACGTATGCTGGAGGGGGGGCAGTGCTGCGAGCAGTTGGTCGGGTGTGATCGGGTTGATGAGACGATCGTTAGGACGCGGTGCGAAGAGTAGCTGGCGACTCTGGTGCAGTATGCAATAACGTCCGCTATTCGTTGGGATCTGCTCGTCGAGTAGGTCGAAGACGATACGCTGCGCATCATGATAGAGCGCCGCGGGGAGGAGCTGTTCCTCTGCTAGCACGTCCAGCTCGATAGCCCACGTTAGTAGCTCTGCAATGCGCAATGGACGTAACATACCAAAGGGAGCGGACAGGTCGAAGGTTCCGTCGGCTGACTCCTCTGCTGGGGGGATGGCTAGGACGCTTTGCGTCTCTCCCTCGGCATCTCTATAATAATAGTAGGTCCTTTCTCCAATCGTGCCTATGCCTCCGCCCTCTAGTGCTAAGCTCTCTCGGAGCGTGCGCCACTGATGGTAACTATGCGTGACGGTAGGGTGTTGCTCGGCGAGGGCTGCTTGCCAGTGGCGGTAGTGTTGCCAAGCTTCACTAGATGGAAGGTCGGTGAGCTTTTCTTGTAATGTAGGGGTATGGCGCTTGCCATAAAGCGTGGTGTAGCCCATCTTGCGGTAGAAGTGGTAGAGCCACTCCTCGGCCGGTATGAGGAAGGCGCAGAGACAACCCTCTCGCCACATCTGCTGGTGGCTTGCTTGCATGAGGTGCTGTATGAGTCCTTTGCCCCGCTGGTCACTCGCGGTGGCTGCGCCTGAGATGTAACCAGCGCGCCAGCACTGGTCACGGTAGCGCATCAGGTAGGGGAGGTACTGCACATGACTGAGCGCACGGCTCTGGTCTAGAGCGGTAAGCAGATGGGTGCGATGTGGGTCAAAGGTAGTACGACTATAGAGCGCGATGAAATCCTCGCTATCCCCAAAGGTGGTGCGCCAGATCTCCTCGTAGAGTCGTTGCGTCTCTGCCTTTAGTCTCATGCTTAGGACTCCAGCTCACCAGCCCACTCTGGGCGACGCCACACGCAGGTGTGCTTCACGAGGCGTACTTCAGGACGGTAAGACTCTTTTGCCTTACGCAAGCCGGGCAGCCCGAGGTCTTCCTCCCGATTGACATAAGTGTACTGCTCGGGGATGCTACGGGCGAACTCACGGTTGATAATCGTATAGGCTCCATCAATGTCGGTGCGTGCCTTCTCGACATGCACGTCGAAGGTGTCCTCCGTGATGGGCGAACCGAGTGTAAAGGCAACGATCTCGCCTCCGATCTCAATCATCCCGCCACGCATCTCCAGCGCCTCGTAGTTGTCGAGGAGCCGCTGTATGACCTTGCGCTCCACATGCAGGCTAGGATCAGGCTCACCCGTCGCTTCGGTATGCGCCAGCCACTCATCGGCAAAGTGTGTAACACGCTCTAGATCGTCTGTGGTGATGGGCAGGTAGCGGTAGTCGGGGTAGGTAGCTTCGAAGCGGTTGATATGGTTGCGCTTCGGTTGGAGCTTCTTGCCACTGAGCTGTGCTAGCTTATCTCTGAGATAGACGTAGTCAATGTAGTCATCGTCTTGGATATGGACGAACTCTTCGGGAAATAGCTTCTCCAATCGCTCCTTGCAGCTCGAAGTCACCCCCATGAAGACGAGCGGATAAGCCTCTTGCTCGGAGATCTCCATGAGCTCCTTGATGGCCATCGTCCACGAGTTGTCGTCACGACAGAAAGGGCAGAGGTAGACGGGATGATCTCGCCGAGGAGAGCGAAAGCGGATCACCAGTGTCTGGGTGCCTCCGATAGCCCACGAGGTCTCGTACTGCACCGCCCAGCCATAAAGATTGGCAAAGGAAATATCACAGATCGGCTCTGCACCATAGTATATATAAGGAAAGACTATGTTGCGATCCGCTACATCAATCTGTCGAAAAGGGGTCATAATCTAATCCTCTAGTAGCTCATAAACTCTTGAGCACGTCGTCTGATCGTCTCATACATTGACTGAAGCCCGTTGCTCCGTGTCGGAGAGAGGTGTGACTGGAGTCCTAGACGGTCAATGAAGTAGAGCGGTGTCTCTACGATAGCTTGTGCAGGCTGGTCATTGTAACAGTAGAGGAGCATAGCAGCAATACCCTTGGTGATGAGCGCATCACTGTCTGCCTTGAGGTGTAGTGTGCCGTTTTTTTGTGGCGAGATGATGATCCACACACGGCTCTGGCAGCCGTCGATAAGATTCTCTCTCGTATGCTCCGCATCATCGACAGACTCCAACTGGTCGCCTAGGTCAATGATCATTTGGTAGCGATCCATCCAGTCGTCTACCAGTTCAAACTGTGAGATGAGCTCCTCTTGTCGTTCGTCTATAGTCATAAGCTGATGAAGCTAATCAATGAGCATCTAAATCCTTGAGCACCGCCATAAGCGTGTGCCCGACAGCAGCTAGCGTCTCTACCGAGATGTTGCTCATATCATCTTGTAGTGTGTGCCAATAAGGGGCAAAGCCCTCTTTGCTCCGTGGATCGTAATTGACAATGTCAATGCAGGGGATGCCGAGATTGCGAATCACTGGCACATGGTCGTCGGTCAAGCCCCCGCCGTCAGCTTGATGAAAGTAAGATCCGTAGCCTAGCTCAGCTGCTTTGCTCCACACCTTGGTGAGGAGCTGCGGAGCGTAACTCTTGGAAAAGGATTCCCAGTAGAAAGACGCATCACGCCCGCCTACCATATCTAGTAAGATGCCCCCCATCGCCTGATAGTCGGACACGTGCGGGTTCTTGCTCCAGTGGGTAGAGCCTAAGGCCCAGCTCTCCTCGTCGGAGTAAGCTCCATAGTCCTCCCCGTCAAAAAGCACAATGTCCACCCCGATCGACTCAAGCGGTGCGACACTACCAAGCAGTCGAGCCACCTCAAGTAAAACGCCTACACCACTGCCCCCGTCATCAGCGCCGGGGATCGGCTTCGTATGGTTGGATGCGTTAGCATCTTTGTCCGCCCATGGACGCGTATCCCAATGCGCCATAAGGAGGATACGCTGCGAGGCAGAGGGGTTGTACGAAGCGATTAGATTGGTCAGCGGGAGCTTCGTCCCGTCATACGCTGTCGCCTCGAATTTCTGCTCCACGACCGTGGCACCATACTGCGTCAGACGCTCTTTCATCCAGGCAAGACAAGCGACATGTCCCGAAGAGCCTGGAATGCGAGGCCCGAAGGCGACCTGCTTTGCCACAAAGTTGTAGGCACTATCCGCTTCAAAGGGCGTAGCCACACGGGGCGTCTCCTGCTCCTCCTGATTCGTTTGCTGGCTCTGATGGTCCTTATTGCAAGAAAGCAGCAAGAGACCGAAGATCAGCGGTAAGATATATTGTGTGATACGTATCATAAGCATTAAAAGCTAAGTGGGTCAATGCTCGATCCCAGTGCGAGATAAGACTCCGTCCTGGTAATAGTGCTTGACCTCAGCAAAGTTAGTAACAAGCTGGCAATATGGCAACAGCTCTTCACAGTAATGCCGCCCCGTGAGTACCAGTTCGCACGCATCGGGGCGTTGCTTGATGGCATTGATTAGGTCTTTTACCTTAAGCAATCCCAAGCCTACAGCCATAGAAACCTCGTCCCAAATGACTAGATCGTACTCTCCCGAGCACATCCGCTCGACAGCTCGCGCTAATCCTCTCTCTGCGGCCTCTATGTCCTTAGGAGTAGCCTCGTGGTCAATCAGACAGCCTGACCCGCCATACATCGATCCATACAGTTCGATGGTGCACTCCTCACGCTTCGTATGCTGCTCCAGAAAGAGCACATCTCCGTAGCGCATCGTCTTGATGAACTGCCCAATGTAGACCCGCCCACCATGACCGAGCGTGCGCATGGCCAGTCCCATGGCTGCGGTGCTCTTACCTTTGCCCGTACCGTAATAGTAGTGGACGAAGCCTCGCTCCCACATGCTCATTAGCGACTGACAGGTTCATAACGAAAGCCACCTTCATTCTGTTGCTTAGATGAAGAGGAGCTCCCACTATCTTTCAATTGACTAGCTGTGTGGCGACGATCTTGGTGCACGCTCTTATCAAGCGACTTGATCGAGCGTTTAGGTCCTTGAGACATAACCCCTGGACCACGATAATATTGTTGCGCCTCGGGGAGAAACTCCTGGATGGCTCGTATGCGGTTCTGATCACTCGGGTGGGTGCTGAGGAACTCAGGTGTCTTCTGTCCCTGCTGTGCCATCTTCTGCCAGAGCGTCACAGCTGCTGCGGGGTCGTAACCCGCCATAGCCATAAAGACCATACCTATCTTATCCGCCTCGTACTCTTGCTTGCGACCGTAAGGGAGCGAGACCAAGAGCTGCGAACCGATCGGATAAACCTGCTGGAGGATGCTCCCCAAAGCAGCACTCTGAGAGCCCACCATACCTGTCAAAACCTGCCCGCCTAGCTGCGTGATCATCTCACGGCTGATGCGCTCATTGGCATGCTTAGCTATAGCGTGAGAGACCTCGTGCGCTATGACCGCAGCCAGCTCATCATCGGTAGGATGCGTTGCTTGAAGCAAACCACTATAGACGACAATCTTGCCACCAGGCATACAGAAAGCGTTGACCTGACGATCACGGACGAAGTTAAACTCCCACTGTGTCGCCTGCGCTATCTGCTCGTAGCCATTGTTGCGCAGATAGTTGTCAGTAGCCTGCGCTATACGTTGCGCCACACGGAGCGTCTGCTGCCCTTGGGGCGAGCGATTGTCTACGTTTGCCTTGCGAATAAATTGTTTATACTGCTGTGCACTGGCTGCCGAGATCTCAGCGTCCGACACCAGATTGAGTTGCTGTCGTCCCGTGATAGGCACGACACCACACCTGGCTAGTAAGAGCGTCAGGGTGAGTGCTGTAAACCATCTTGCTATCTGTGTCATCTTCGTAATATGTTGATTAAGTCTATGAGACCATAGTCTCCTCTAGTGCAAAGATACTCTTTTCGCGGTAGCTGTGCTATAGACACCGCTCGTTTTTCTTCTTCGCTAAGCTTAGCTGGAGTCTAGCTGTTGACGAACTATTGCATTTTCAGATTTAAGTGTTTATCTTTGTCCTCAAACGAAACGTGTTGTAGCGCCAGAGGGTCGCTCTCTAGTCGCCGAAGAGAAGAAATTGCGGCTCGTTCGTACAGACTGAGTATCACTTAAACAACAATAGACTATGAAACTAATCAAGCAGTATGTGGATCGTCTCTTGCAGTACATCGACAGTGGACGATTCTTCCGGAGTCCTATCAAGGTGTTTTACATCTTAATCGGAGTCACCACCTTTCTCCCCGTGTTTCTCCCTATCGTACTCCTGTTCATCCCCCAGGTTCATTACTTCATCAGCTCACAAGGGACATGGCCCACGATCGTGAGTTACCTTGGGGTGCTTGTCCTCATCGTCTACTTCTTGGCGCTGGGCTTCTTCGGCTTTTTCTATTGGCGCAATAGGCAGCGCGACCTCTACGCCACAGTTAGGGTCGGAGACAAGATCAAGGCCATCCCCGTATGTGCTCACATCATCAGAAGCCTGGGGGAGTGGAATGGTATATACCTCTTTGTCTCAACTATGGGAGCCTATCTGATCCTCTATGTCCTTGCACTCATTTCCGGTGGAGGAGACTTTGTAGGATTCTTGATCATTCTCTTCGGAGGTCTACTCGTGATCCCTCTATTGTGCTTGATCCTCTTCCTGATCAGCTATCCGATCATACTGTCTGCTCACGCTATCTCAGAGCGACTACTGATCAGAGCCCTCGTGGCCAACAATGTATCAGACCTTGGCGACATACACCGTGCAGCAGTGATGCCAGAGGCTGAGGAGTCACTGGCTAGTGGCGTCCAAAAACAAGAAGAGCCGACTGTATCTTCAGTTGTCACAGGGTCAGCTACAGAGAGTACCTCCACCACTAACGAGGAGTAGATATGACTAGGCTAAACTTAGTAAATGTGAGGAGGTGTCCTACTTGTGGGCACCTCGTCCCTAAGAGCTATAAGACCTGCCCTTACTGTAGCAATGCTGAGGTCAAGCTACCGACGGCTTCAAGCTCACAGCCTCAGCCCACTCCTTCCGAGGCTCCTCGTCAGAAGAAGCCTATGTCTCCACAGGCTAAGAAGAGACTACGGAATGGTCTTATCATCGGGGGCTCAGTCCTTGCAGCTCTAGTTATAGGTCTTTTCGTGTGGAACACTGTGTCTGAGGCGAGAATCCTCAAGAAGAGTATCTTGGAGCCACTGACACAGCAGCAACTAGAGACAAAGCGGGAGAGCTGCCCACAGCTCCTTCAGTACAGGCACCTCTTCAATGAGATACGCGATAAGGTCGTCGGTACGCCAGAGGAGGATACCTATCGCTCCATCACCTACGAGCAGATGATCGACTACCTAGACTACATCAAT
>CAMCJO010000034.1 GCA_945875135.1 uncultured Porphyromonas sp. | reverse complement strand
AGTCGCTCTTGTAGCTCTGCCGTAGGTGGTGCATGGTGCGAAAGGTGAATGATGTAGCTGCGCTGTGGCTGAACCCGAGCGGTCAGCTCAACAGCCTCCTCGATAGTCTGGTGCGTTGGGTGAGGCTTGGTGTAGCGTAGCCCATTGACAAAGAGTAGCTCCACGCCTCGGAGCTTCTCTAGCTCCTCTGGGGCGATGCTCTTGAGGTCGGTTAGGAAGCCAAAGCTCCCGATGCGATAGCCTAGTATTGGTTGCTTGCCGTGCATCACCCGTATCGGCTCTATCGTCAGGTCGTATAGTGTAAACGGCTCTAGCGACGAGATGGGGTGTAGCGTCAGGTGTGGCGTGCCGGGATAGCGATGAGGACCGAAGTAGTAGTGCAGTCGGGACTTGATTGCCTCTAGTACGTTAGGCTCTGCGTAGATGGGTAGCTCCGTGCGCCACGAGATAGTGCGCAGGTCGTCCAGCCCTCCGATATGATCGTAGTGCTGGTGCGTTAGGATGATCGCATCTAGATGGTCTATGCCTGCTAGGAGTGCTTGCTGCCGAAAGTCCGCGCTACAGTCAATCAGTATGCGTTTGCCTGCAGGTGAGACTACTAAAACCGATGTGCGGGTGCGCTGGTCGCGTGGGTCTAGGCTGAGACAGGTGCGACAGTAGCAACCCACCTCAGGTACGCCTGTGCTGGTACCTGAGCCTAGTAGCTCAATAATCTGTGGCGAGGGGAGATTGTGGCGAGAGGGCATAGGGCTCAGTCTATATAGCGCACCTCAGGACGTAGTGAGATGCCGAACTTACGACTCACCTCCTGTTGCACGTGCTCTGCCAGCGCGACCACCTCTTGACCGGTCGCTCCGCCGTAGTTGACGAGGACGAGTGGTTGCTTGTCGTAGACTCCCACAGCACCTGTGCGGTAGCCCTTGAGCCCCGTCTGGTCTATGAGCCACGCTGCTGAGAGCTTGACCTTCCCCTCGTTGTGAGTAGGGTAGTGAGGCACGGGCGTGTCGTATTGCTTCGCCAGCTCCTCGTACTGCGCTAGCGGTACGATCGGGTTCATGAAGAAGCTCCCGCCATTTGGTATCTCCTCAGGGTCGGGCAACTTAGCACGGCGAATGCGTATCACCTCTTGGCGAATCTCCTCAGGCGTCGGCATCGTGTCGCGACCCTCGAAAGCTTTTGCCAGGGAGGCGTAGCTCAGATTGCAGGTCGGTTCGGTGCTTAGTATGAAGTGTACGTGCGTGACGATGTAGGAGTGGTACTGCGGATCTTTGAAGATGCTGTACCTATATTTATAGTCACACAGGGCGCTCGGTATGCGGAGCTTCATCCCTGTCGCTAGGTCGACCACATCGACCGCCACGATGTACTGAGAGACCTCGCTCCCGTAGGCTCCTATATTCTGTATGGCAGCAGCACCTACGGTGCCAGGAATAAGCGATAAATTCTCCACGCCATAGAGCCCCCGGCTGAGCATCAGCTCCACAAAGTGATCCCAGACGATGCCACTACCCGCCCGCACATGCTGCTGCCCCGGGTGGGTCAGCGCACTCTCGGTCTCATCGTAGTAGTGGAGGTCGTCGATCTGCGAGTAGAGGATGACGCCACGATACTTATCGTGCGTAAAGAGCAGGTTGCTCCCAGCACCTATCGGCAGATAAGGCTGCGAGACAAAGAACTCATCACGTGCCAGCGTCTGAAGATCCTCAGCACTGCTGTAGTTGATCCACCAGTCGGCGGTGGTCTCAGTGGCAAATGTGTGGTACTCCCGAAGCGGTTGATGCTGTATGATCTCCATAGTTTATAGTGTCCGAAGAAGGAGCCTTAGAGTCTATCTATGTAAACTCTAAGACTCCTATTTTATTGTATGGCTATGTGGGGATACCCGATTAGCGGATCTTTTCCAGAATCCAAGCGTCCTGGAAGTCAGGAGCGAAGCGTCCCTTGACCTGCTCTCTTGAAGCCTCAGCCTCACGGCGGTTGTCAAAGCTGGTGATGATAACGCGGAGCATACCAGCCTCGTTCTGACCGAGCACGGGCTTGTAGCCCTGAGCCTGTAGACGCTCCTTGAGTGAGTAAGCGTTGGTGTGGTTTTGGAAAGAACCGACGACCACGTTGTAGGTCTTGAGCATGTTTGCGTCCTCACCCTGGACAGCCTCTAGACGCTCACGACGTAGCTGGATGTCAGCGACTGGCTCACGAGCGACGACAACACTAGCGGGAGTCGTTTGCTCTGGAGCTTGCTGTGTGGCGACTTCACGCTGCTTAGCCTTCTCATACACCTGACGATAAGCACTTTGCTTAGGTCCGCATGCACTTACTGAGAGTAGTAGTAGTGCGGAGGATAGGAGGATTAATGCCTTTTTCATATCTGTATCTTGTTTGAACTTGTTGATTCGTTGTATTCTACACGACAAAGGTAGTAGTTTTTGCGCAAATACCACTATCTTTGTGGACACTTACTAGAGCTGAGGCATTGCAGAGCAAGGATTGCTGGCGTAGATCGATGCTTTTCGACTTAGGAGAGACCAATTCCTACGGAGGAATTTTCAAATCTCCACGTGGAAAATGAAAAACTCTTCGGAGGAATGAAATAAAACTTCGGAGGAATCAAATGAAACTTCGGAAGAATGAAATGACAAGTCCGAAGAATTTTTTATTTCCCACGTGGGTGTTTCAAAACAGCTACCGAGGGATTTCGAATTTCCTCAGGAGCAATTTGGAGAGGGTCTCGAATTGTGATGCAGTAAGCTCTAGCTTAGATACTTAATCAAGACAAGAAGATTATGATTGCATACTTGCGTGGCACGATAGATACGCTCACACCGACCAACGCCTATGTGGACTGTAGCGGGGTGGGTTACGATGTCAATATATCGCTCTCTACTTATGATACGCTGCATGGACTGGAGCGTGAGGCTCCTGTGCGGCTCTGGATCACGGAGGTGATGCGTCAGGGGGAGGTGTGTGACCTGTACGGCTTCTACACGAGAGAGGAGCAGGCACTCTTTGCGAAGTTGATTACCGTGTCTGGTGTGGGCCCCGCTACGGCTCGTGTGATTCTCTCTAGTCTGGCACCGCAGGAGCTGGTGGAGGTGATCGAGAGTGGCGATGACAAGCGGCTCAAGATGGTCAAGGGCATCGGACTCAAGACGGCACAGCGCATCATCGTGGACCTCAAGGGCAAGCTCCCCGAGACGCTGACAGATCGTGACGATGTGACGGCGGGTATCGGTTCGCGGGCTGCTCGTGAGGTGGCTGAGGAGGCGATTTCGGCACTCAAGATGCTGGGCTTTGCCGAGGCCAATGTGCGCAAGGTGGTGAAGCAGATTATGACTGTCAAGCCCGACACACCCGTCGAGCAGGTGATCAAGCAAGCGTTGGCACAGCTTTGACCTAGGAGGCTTGGGTACAACAAAACAGACACCCGAGCGTTACATAACTGACTCTATATATAGTAGACACTAGATGATTCCTAGGCGCAGGATACTATGTGCATGGCTTGCGTTGCTCTGCGCATTGGTGGGTATGGTGAGGTTGTTCGCTATGCCACCGCTCTCTGTATCTCCTACGGAGCATCCTGCGCAGCCGGATAGTCTGCGCTACCCAGTGCAGCCGACAGCGCCTGAGTCGTATGAGTGGCTCGAGCAGGAGTCGGCGGTCGATCTGCGCACGCCGAGCGTGGTGACGCACGAGTTTGTCTACAATCCCGCCACGGGCCTTTATCTGCTGGTCACTAAGGTGGGTGGCAAGCAGGTAGGCACGCCGATCCCCTACACGCTGGAGCAGTACGTCGCCTATGTGGAGCGCAATGGTGTGCAGAGCTACTTCCTAGAGCGTGCAGCGCAAGATGAGAAGGAGCAGCAGGGCAAGGGGTTCAACCCGTTTGACTTTGGCTTCGAGCTGGGTCCTGCGGAGAAGATCTTTGGCCCTGGTGGCGTGCGGGTGCGGACACAAGGCTCTGCGGAGGTGTCGATGGGTGTCAAGAGCAATGCTACGGACAACCCCTCCATACCGATTCGCTCACGGAGACACACTTTCTTTGACTTCGACCAGAAGATCCAGGCTAATGTGCAGGCGTCGGTGGGTACGAAGCTCAACTTTAACCTAAACTACAATACGCAGGCTACCTTTGACTTCGACAGTAAGAAGCTCAAGCTGGCCTATGAGGGCGAGGAAGATGACATCATCAAAGTGCTAGAGGCGGGCAATGTGTCGCTACAGTCTAAGAACTCGCTGATACAGGGTGGTGCGTCGCTCTTCGGCATCCATAGCAAATTGCAGTTTGGCAAGCTCGACGTAGACTTTGTCGTGAGCCAGCAGGAGGCGGAGACGAAGCGCGTCTCGACAGATCGTGGGGTGCAGACGACACCCTTTGAGTTTTCGGCCAATCAGTATGACGAGAATAGGCACTTTTACCTAGGACACTACTTTCGCGACCACTACAACAAGGCGATGTCTACGCTGCCCTTTATCTCTTCGGGCGTTAAGATCAACCGCATCGAGGTATGGGTGACCAACAAGCGGGGCAACTTTGACGAGGCGCGCAACATTGTCGCTTTTACAGACCTTGGAGAGGCAGATCGTGTGACAGCTCGTGGCGTCACGACGACAGGATCGACACAAGGACTGCCTGCCAATCAGGCGAACTCGCTCTACAGCTGGCTACTCGGACAGCCTGTTCTGCGCCAAGTGGATCAGGTGAGCCAGATACTGGAGGGGCAGCTACGTGGCGGTATAGACTATACGAAGATAGAGAGTGCTCGCCGCCTGAATGCCAACGAGTACCGCATCAACGACCAGCTCGGTACACTCTCGCTGCAGGTGCGTCTCCAGCCAGATGAGGTGGTGGGCGTAGCCTTTGAGTACACTTATCAGGGCAAGGTCTATCAGGTGGGTGAGTTTAGCTCGGACCGCTCGGATCGTACGGCGGACAACCTTTTTGTCAAGCTACTCAAAGGCGCATCGATGACGCCGACGGCTCCTTACTGGCCCTTTATGATGCGCAACGTCTACAGCCTTGGGAGCAGCGTCTACAATCTCAAGGCAGATCACTTCAAGCTCGACGTCTTCTACCGCAACGATAGCACCGGCACCGCTGTACCTTATATTAATGAGGGCAAAGTGGCGGGGCAACTCCTCACACGGGTCTTGGGTATGGATCGTCTGGATTCGCGCAATGAGCCGCACCCTGATGGAGTCTTTGACTTTGTCCCCAGCTATACGGTCGATGCAGAGCGTGGGCTCGTTATCTTTACCTCTACGGAGCCTTTTGGTAGTTACTTGGCCGAGCAGATAGGCGACCCCGCCATTGCCGAGCGATACGTCTATCGTGAGATCTACGACACGACGATGGTCGCAGCGCAGCAGGTGGCTGAGCGAGATAAGTTTATCTTGCGAGGTGAGTACGAAGCGGCAAATAGCGGGCAGATATCGCTCGGGGCGATGAATGTGACCCCAGGGTCGGTGCGTGTGACGGCTGGTGGAGCGACACTCGTGGAGAATGTGGACTACACGGTCAACTACGCTATGGGTACCGTCACGATCCTCAACGAAGCAATCCTCAACAGTGGCACGCGTGTCGATGTATCTCTGGAGAATAGGGGCTTCCTCAACCTGCAGCGCAAGACGGTGCTGGGACTAGATCTCAACTATCACTTCACGCCAAACTTAACGCTGGGCGGTACCTTTATGTACCTCAGCGAGATGCCACTGACTGCCAAGCCTGTCATGGGGCGTGAGTCAATGCAAAACAGTCTTTGGGGACTCAATCTCTCGTGGCGCACCGAGTCTCAGTGGCTGACGCGTATCCTCGACTACATTCCGCTCCTCGACTTGACTAAGCCATCGGAGGTGGCACTTAATATGGAGTTTGCCCACCTGATCCCAGGGCACTACGAGGGGCGTTACACCAAGGGACATAGCTATATTGACGACTTTGAGACTTCGCAGAGCAGCATTGACCTGCTCAACCCCTACGCCTGGATGCTCAGCTCTACGCCGTGGCACGATCCTGCAGACGGAGCGGCGGATCTCTTCCCCGAGGCTCGACTGGTCAATGATCTGCGCTACGGCAATAGGCGAGCTTTGCTCAACTGGTTTTACATAGACCCGATGCTGAACCGTGCTGGCTCTTCGCTGACGCCTTCTTACCTGCGCAACAATCCCGACATGCTCTCCAACCATTACTCGCGAGAGGTGCGTATGTCGGAGCTGTTCCCTTATAGAGATGAGAACTTTGCCCAGCAGTCCTACCTCCAGACGCTCTGCCTCGCTTACTATCCCAATGAGCGTGGCCCGTACAACCTCAATAGCGATCAGGTCGGTAGCGATGGTAAGCTCATGAACCCAACCGAAAACTGGGGCGGTATGATGCGCAAGATAGACCAGAGCGACTTTGAGGCAGCCAATATCGAGTACATAGAGTTCTGGATGATGGACCCCTTCATCTATCCCGAGACGGCACCGACGAGTGGCAAGCTCTTCTTCAACCTGGGCGAAGTATCGGAGGAGGTGCTGAAGGATGAAAAGAAGTTCTTTGAGAATGGTATGCCGCTCAACGATGACCCCTCGGCAACCATCGAGACAGTCTGGGGGCGCGTGCCTATTCGTCAGACGGCGGGCTACTCCTTTGACAATGCCGCTGGGGCGCGTAGCAAGCAAGATGTGGGATTCAATGGACTAACCTCTGAGCAGGAGAAAGCTTTCCCGGCTTATGCCGACTACCTCTCCGCAATCCGTGGCAAGGTGTCGGGTGAAGTGCTCGAGCAGTGGCAGGGCGATCCGATGAGTCCGCTGAATGATCCGGCGGGTGATAGCTTCCGTCACTATCGCGACGAGCGATATGACCAGCTACAGGCTTCTATCCTCGAGCGATACAAGTATTACAACGGAGTCGAGGGCAATAGTGCTGAGGCGACCAATGAGACGGGCTCCTACAGCGTGGCGAGCCGTGTCGTGCCTGATGTGGAGGACATCAACCAAGACAACACGCTCAACGAGCAGGAGCGTTACTTCGAGTACGAGATAGCGCTTTCGCCAGCCGAGATGCAGGTGGGGCGCAACTACATCGTTGACGAGCGGTCGGTCAATGTGAAGCTGGCCAACGGCAAGCAAGAGACGGTCAAGTGGTATCAGTTCAAAATCCCCGTACGAGAGCCGACCCGCAGGGTAGGGGGTATAGCCGACCTCAAGAGTATCCGCTTCATGCGCCTTTACTTGACGCAGTGGGACAAGCCTGTCGTGCTGCGCTTCGGTACCTTTAAGATGGTGCGTGGCGAGTGGCGACAGTATGACCGCCCGCTACACGCTCCCTCCGTCACGCCTATATCTAATGGTACGATGGAGGTCAATACGGTCAACATCGAGGAGAATGGTGACCGCAAGCCGATCAACTACATCCTCCCGCCGGGCGTCTCTCGTAGCGTCAGCCCCAGTCAGGCGCAAGCCATTCGTCAAAACGAGCAGGCACTCAGTCTACGCATCAAGCGACTAGCTCCAGGCGATGCCCGAGCTGTCTACAAGAATACGGGGCTAGACCTACGTCGCTACAAGCGCATCGAGCTATTTGTTCATGCCGAGGAGCTGCCCGAGGAGGGGACGCCCACGGGCAATGGCGAGATGACCGCTTTCCTCCGCCTAGGCTCTGACTACACGAACAACTATTACGAGTACAGCGTCCCCCTAGAGCTGACCCCCTTCGGCACTTACAGTGACAATGCTAAGGATAGAGAGATGGTGTGGCCACGGGATAACAAGGTGGACTTCCGCTTTGATCTCCTCACGGGGCTCAAGATGCGACGCAATGCTGCGCAGGCTAATGGCGAGACCGACCTCTACACGCCTTACTCGGTGCCCGACGCTGAGCGTCCACGCAACACGATCACCGTGATGGGTAATCCCTCGCTGAGCAATGTCAAGACCATCATGATCGGTGTGCGAAACAGTGCTGGCCAGATCAAAAGTGCCGAGATCTGGGTCAATGAGCTACGCCTGAGCGAGTACCAAGAGCAGGGCGGCTGGGCGACCAATGCTGACC
This sequence comes from uncultured Porphyromonas sp., assembly GCA_945875135.1. Classification (GTDB taxonomy): domain Bacteria; phylum Bacteroidota; class Bacteroidia; order Bacteroidales; family Porphyromonadaceae; genus Porphyromonas. The sequence continues at coordinate 3,408 of CAMCJO010000034.1, read as the reverse complement.
TGCAGGTGCAGCTGAGCGACTTAGGCTCGTTTAACGCACGAGGCTCCTACCGCACCGCAGGCTTTGGCGCACTCGATCAGTCGCTCGCGCAGAGACAGCTAGAGGACACCGGCTTCCTCAACCTCTCGACGCAGGTGGAGCTGGGTAAGTTCTTCCCCGAGAAAGCGAAGGTGCGCATACCGCTCTACTACAGCTACCAAGACGAAGTGATCCGTCCGCAGTACAACCCGCTAGACCAAGACCTGCTCCTCACGGAGGCACTCGACAATGCTGCCAACGAGTCGGTACGCGACTCCATCAAGACGATGGCACTGACACGGACACAGGCTCATGCGCTGTCGCTATCCAACGTGGGGGTCAACATACAGAGCAAGACCCCGATGCCGTACGATCCAGCCAACTTCACGTTTGGCTACTCGATGTCGTGGGATGAGAAGAACAGCCCCGAGATTGTCTACGACCGCAATCGTACGTGGCAAGCTACGGCGCAGTATCAGTACACGCCCGTGGTGGCTCCGTGGAAGCCTTTTGCCAAGCTACAACAAGGCAAAGCCTCCTCCGAGGCGATCCGCACCGTCTCCTCCACGCTGAGAGGTTACCAGATCAACTACCTCCCTTCACGACTTGCTTTCAACAGCTCCATACTGCGCAACTACAGCGAGCATCAGGTGCGCAATCTTGTGCCGGGTGGCGGGGCTATGGCTGACTGGTCACTACCCGCTACCTTCGTGCAGAACTTCGTCTGGCAGCGTGCCGCAAACATTGTCTGGAACCCCACGACCAATCTCAAGCTCTCCTTTAACTCTGGTACCAACGCACGCATCGTAGAGCCACACGTACAGGTCAATCGTGAGCTAGCTCCCGACGACTACACGCTATGGCGCGACTCCGTCTGGCAGAGCATACGTAGCTGGGGACTACCGATGCAGTACAACCAGACTGCCAACGCCACCTACACGCTCCCGCTCGCACTCATTCCCTTTATGGACTTCGTCTCAGCCACCGCCACCTATATGGCGTCGTACAATTGGGATCGCGGAGCTTTGACCCAGCAGGGTGCCTCCATGGGCAATGTGGTGCGCAATCAGATGAAGCTCGACGGGCGGGTCAACATCCTCTTCCAAACGCTTTACCGCAAGTTCGACTGGTACAAAGATTACGAAAAGCGACAAAACAAGAGCAGCAGTCGAAACAACCGCTCCGCCTCCCGCCGAGATGCTCGTACCAGCCACCCCGATGAGGAGTCTACGGACAAAGCTCCCGCAGCAGCACAGCGCAAGAAGCCTGCGCCACTGCGCTTTACCAAGGAGGTGGTCCTACGTCCCGACACGACGATTACTATCAACCACCAGCTGGGCAGTACTAAGCCCGAGGTGACTGCTAAGGATTCGCTCGGACATAACTACCCTGTCAAGTATGCCGTGGTCAACCCCAACAGCATCACCGTCACCGGCACCGACTCCGTCACGATACGGGTCAACGTCTACGCAGCCGACAAAGCTCGTGAGATGCGCATGGAGCGTCTCTACCCATACATTGATGCGGGTATCTCCGTGCTCACCTTCCTGCGCGATATCTCGCTCACCTACACCCGCACTTCATCGCTCCACTTGCCTGGCTTCCTCCCCGATATCAAGGCTGCAGGCGGGCAGGGTTATCCGATGCAGGGCGTGATGGCTCCGGGTCTTGCTTTTGCTTTTGGCTTTACAGACAACGACTTCGTTCGTGAGGCGGCGCAGCGTGGTTGGCTCCTCAAGCAGGCGGAAAACATCAACCCCGCTATGTACTCCCTCGCGGAAGATGCTACGGCACGTCTCAATCTCGAGCCCCTCAAAGACCTCAAAGTGACGCTCACCTGGGACTATCACACCAATAGAGCGGTGCAGACGCAGTATATGTTTGAGGGTGCTCCCGAGACTTACAGCGGTACCTTTACCGCCGGGACCATCGGTCTCAAGGGCTTCTTCGCTAGTGCTAATGCCAGCAATGGCTACAAGACCAGTACCTTCGACAACCTCCTCAGCTACCAGCAGGAGATGGTGCAGCGACTGACCAACCAGTACAGTGCTATCGCTGGAGCAGACGCGCCCGAGGTGCGTCCCAACAGTCCCGATGTCCTGATCCCCGCCTTCATCGCTGCTTATACGGCTCGTGGTCTAGACGGTGCGACGCCATTTCACTCGATCTGGCGCACCCTCCCCAACTGGAGCATCACCTACACGGGGCTAACTAAGATTCCCGCACTGGCAGACCTCTTCCGCAACTTCTCCCTCTCCCACACCTATCGCAATAGTTATAGTGTGGCGAACTACAACTCCTTCATCTCGTGGCAACCGATCGAGCCGGAGCTCCGTATGGGCTACATAGAGATGCCCGCCGACGATGCTACGGGTGGAGCAAATGGTATGCGTCGTGTCGCTTCGTCTCCCTACGATATCACGCAGGTCTCTATCCGTGAGTCTTTTGCTCCACTCATTGGGGTCGAGATGACCTTGCAGAGTGGTCTGGCCCTCAATGCTCGCTGGAATAAGTCGCGAGACTTGATGCTTAACCTCACCTCCTTCCAGGTTATCGAAAACAGCCGCAACGAAATCTCCGTCGGGATCAACTACAAGATTGATGACTTCAGCAAGCTCATCGGCATCAAGCGTCGGGCACCTCAGCGCACGGGAGCACAGGCACAAGGCGGCAAAAAGGAGAATCCGCTCTTTGCTTCGGGCGGTGCTATGACGCTGCGCTGCGAGTACTCGTACAATCACTCCTCGATGCTCATTCGCAAGATCCAGGAGGCCTTCACGCAGGCGACCAATGGCAACGTGGCGCATGTCATCAAGTTCAGTGCCGACTACGCCCTCAGCCGTATGCTCACCATACGAGGCTACTTCGACTGGAATATGAATCACCCGCTCGTGAGCACCGCCTCCTTCCCCGTGAACAACACCTCCTTCGGCGTCGCCCTCCGCATCAGCCTCACCCAGCAGTAACACCCAGCTCGATACGAGTAATGATATGTAGGGGACGCACGATCGTGACGAAACCCTGTAGGGACGCACGGCTCGTGTTTGGCGAGAGGGCGTCCGTTGTAGTACAGCGAGACGTTGCCGTGTAGGGACGCACGGTCTGTGCGTCCGTCCCCGTCAAAGGTTACATCGTCAAGATCGTTCAACAACGGACGCTCAGACCGAGCGTCCCTACAGGGTGCAGTCACGGCTAGTATCTAGTCGGAGGGCGTCCGTTGCATCAAAGCAAGACGAGTAGCCCTTTGTAGGGACGCACGGTCGTGCGTCCGTCCCCGTTAAAACCACGATGCTGTAACATTTGACACAACGGACGCCATCCCCACTAGACACTAGCGAGCGTCCCTACAGGGTGCAGTCACGGCTAGTATCTAGTCGGAGGGCGTCCGTT
>CAMCJO010000033.1 GCA_945875135.1 uncultured Porphyromonas sp. | reverse complement strand
AGCTTCTTTCTTATCCCGCTGTTAGGTCATCACACAGAATCTCGGATGAACCTTTTTTATTCCCCACGTGGTCGCGATTCATTTCTTCCGAAGTTTCATTTCATTCCTCCGAAGTTTCATTTCATTCCTCCGAAGAATTTTTTATTCTCCACGTGGAGATTTTGAAATATCCACGTGGAAATCACTTTTCCCCGACACGACACCGTTTCGATATGTAGTCAGCTCTAAATTATTGTAGCGAGTCAGCGTTGGATCCGACCAGCCGAAGCTGACGCATCACAATCGCTCTGTCAGGAGCTACACATGAGCGACCAGCGAGGCATAGATGAGGTCCTCATATATATAATGTGTCAGCTTGGCTCAATCAAGAGGTCGCAACCGCCGTTTATTATTAAAGTAGTACCTTTGCGGCACTGATTGTCTCTATACTGATAATGCAATGAACGAACTACCCTACTTAGTATTTGCTGGCTCAGCCTCTCAGAACCTCGCTGAGAAGATCTGTGACTCACTGGGCTGCCCCCTGGGCAAAATGCGTACCGAGCACTTTGCCGATGGCGAATTTGCCGTATTCTACGAAGAGAGCATCCGTGGCAAGGACATCTTCCTCGTACAGTCCACCTACCCCAATGCCGACAACATCATGGAGCTACTACTCATGATCGATGCGGCAAAGCGTGCCTCAGCACACTACATCACAGCGGTCATCCCCTACTTCGGATGGGCTAGACAGGATCGCAAGGACAAGCCCCGTGTCTCCATCGGTGCTAAGCTGATTGCCGACCTACTCTCAGTAGCTGGCATCACTCGCCTCATTACGATGGATCTACATGCAGACCAGATACAAGGCTTCTTCAACGTACCTGTAGATCACCTATACGGCTCTACGGTCTTCACAGAGTATATCGAGCACAACATACCCGTGGAGAACCTCTGCATCGCTACTCCTGACGTGGGTGGTACGAAGCGTGCAAACAGCTACGCACGTCACTTTGGCGTGCCCATGGTCATCTGCCACAAGCGTCGTGCTAAGGCAAACGAGGTGGCCGAGATGACGATCATCGGTGATGTCACTGGCAAGGATGTAATCCTCGTCGATGATATCGTCGATACAGCTGGCACCATGACCAAGGCGGCAAACCTCATGATAGAGCACGGTGCTAAGTCTGTCAGAGCCTTTGCGACACATGCTGTCATGAGCGATCCCGCTACCAAACGCATCGATCAGTCTGGCCTGACGGAGATGATCTTCACCGACTCAATCCCCTACTCTAAGAAGAGCGAGAAGGTGCGCATCATCAGCGTCGCCGAGCTCTTTGCCGAGTCTATCCGTCGCGTCTGCAGCCACGAGTCTATCAGCTCGCTCTACTCCTTCTAGACGCAGACCATCTATACCAGCATACCCTAGCCGACTCATCTATGAGACGGCTAGGGTATCTTCTCTTTCTATAGATAGGAACTACGAGACTCCACAAATCGCACGAGTAACCCTAGGGTTACTCGTCTCATCGAACTATTCGATTGGCGGTATAAAAGGGAGTACGAGCGATCTCGTTCTAATCTCTTTTTTTCGTACCTTTGCGTACAATAGTATCCTGTAGGTATTAAGTATGACAAGACAAACGCTCATCAGCCTCTTAGCTCTCAGCTGGCTCCTGCTCACCAGTAGCTGCGCTGAGTATATGCGCATACAGAAGTCTAAAGACCCCACGCTCCGCTACTCTTATGCCAAGAAGTACTACAACGAGGGTAAGTATGGCCGCGTGGCTGAGCTTATGGTCGATGTCTTACCTCACTACGAGGGCACGCAAGAGGGCGCACAGGCTCTCTACATCATGGCCGACGCACTCCTACAAAACAAGCAGGAGTCTAGTGCTGCTGAGTACTTTCGCAGGCTGTACAGCAAGTACCCACAGGATCCACGAGCCGCAGAGGCCCACTACAAGACGGGACTAGCACTCTACCGTATAGCTCCCGATCCACGCCTAGATCAGTCTGTCACCTACAGTGCGCTCAAGGAGCTACAGAGCTACCTAGAGGCTTATCCTCAGAGTGAGCATCGTAAGGAGGTCGAGCAGATGCTCTTTGACCTGCAAGACAACCTAGCCAAGAAGGAGCTGGTCGCCGCAGACCTATACTACAATCTGGGTACCTACCTAGGCAACAACTACATATCGGCCATCATCACGGCCCGCAATGCGCTCAAAGCTTATCCCTACACCAAGCATCGTGAGGATCTACTCTTTATCATTGTAGAGGCTTCCTACCAGCAGGCGATGAATAGTGTAGAGAGCAAGAAGCAGGGACGTCTACGCGAGGTCATTGATGCTTACTATAACTATGAGAATGCCTTCCCCGAGGGGAAGCACATCAAGCGTGCTAAGACACTACGTGACCGCGCACAGCGCATGATCGTAAGCTAAACAAAAGCAGAGAAACTTCCTCCTGCATCACACTCACATACTAAGACTCCAATTTCTCACTATGACAACAACAAATAAGAAGCAATCCGTACCACAGACTACGATCACCCGCTCCCTACCTGAGCTATGGGAGCAAACGGGAAATATCTACGAGACCGTACGCATCATCTCCAAGCGCGCCAACCAGCTCTCCGTAGAGATGCGTGACGAGATACGCGAGAAGATACAAGAGGTGGCTAACTACCAGGAGACTCTCGACGAGACACCCACAGAAAATAGTGAGCAGATTGAGATCTCTAAGTACTACGAGCAGCTACCCAAGCCTACGCTCGTGGCTACCACCGAGTTTCTCAATGGCGAGGTGTACTTTCGTCTACCAAACGAGGAGTCACAGGACTAAGTAAGGCAACCCTCTAAATCGCACCCGCACTATGTGGCAACGCATTCAGACTCTATACCTATTCCTCAGTGGGGTGACAGCAACCCTACTACTGCTCCTGACGCTCTTTACCGTCGTGCCTTCGGGTGCGGATGTGAGCTACGTAGCCAACTTCACGGGTCTCGTAGCAAGGGGATGGACTAGCATTAAGTACTTTAATCTAGTCTCTTTCGTACTGACCTCACTGGTGACGATCCTCTCCTTTGCGACGATCTTCCTCTACAAGCGACGCAAGCTACAGATACGCTTGACCATCATCGGGCTCCTCCTGATGGTAGCTGCTATCGTTGCTTTCGGCTATATGCTCTGGCGACAGGCTGATCTCCTGCAGGCAACGACTCATATACGTCTTTGGATCGCACTGCCGATCATCAATCTACTGTGCCAGTACCTGGCTATGCGCAATATCATCAAGGACGACATACTCGTACGCGCCTCCAATAGACTACGCTAGTACAGACTCCTACGCTAGACAGCACCCGTAAGAGCCTACACCCATTCACCCACCACTATTCATTCGCTTTCCTATGGCAATCATCTTCCCTGACACGTCGCACACCTTTGGCGAATACCTACTCATCCCAGGACTGACAACGCCCGAGTGCACTGTGGACAAGATCTCCCTACGCACCCCCCTAGCTAAGTATCGTCCTAGTGAGGGTGAGTCACGCATCAATCTCAATATCCCCTTCGTATCGGCTATCATGCAGAGCGTCAGCAATGACACGATGGCGATAGCACTAGCGCGAAACGGGGGACTATCCTTCATCTTCGGGTCACAGCCCATCGAGGAGGAAGCCGAGATGGTAGCTCGTGTCAAGAAGTTTAAGGCAGGCTTTGTACGTAGCGATGCCAACGTAAGTCCTAAAGATACGCTCGCTGATGTGCTAGCTATCACGCAGCGTACGGGGCACTCGACCATCGGAGTGACGAATGACGGCACCCCCGACGGCGTCCTATGCGGCATCGTCACTAGTAGAGACTATCGACTATCGACCGACTCGCTGGATCGCAAGGTGGCTGACTTCATGACTCCCTTCGAGCGCCTGACCACAGGACGCAAGGGGATCTCGCTAAGCGAGGCTAACGACATCATCTGGGCACACAAACTAAACGCGCTCCCGATCATTGATGAGGAGCAGCGACTCTGCTACTTCGTATTCCGTAAGGACTATGATAGCCACAAGGAGAACCCCCTCGAGCTGCAGAACCCGCACAATAAGACGCTCATGGTCGGTGCTGGTATCAACACCCGCGACTACAAGGAGCGCGTGCCAGCGCTGGTAGAGGCTGGGGCTGATGTACTCTGTATCGACTCGTCTGACGGCTTCTCGGTATGGCAGAAGGAGACCATCGCTTGGATACGCGAGCAGTATGGCGACAGCGTCATCGTAGGTGCCGGCAATGTGGTCGACCAGGACGGCTTCCGCTACCTTGTAGAGGCTGGTGCAGACTTCGTCAAGGTCGGCATCGGCGGCGGCTCTATCTGTATCACACGCGAGCAAAAGGGCATCGGGCGTGGTCAAGCCACGGCGGTCATCGACGTAGCCAAGGCACGTGATGACTACTACCGTGAGACGGGCATCTATGTGCCTATCTGTAGCGATGGTGGTATCGTACATGACTACCACATGACGCTCGCACTGGCTATGGGTGCCGACTTCCTTATGATGGGTCGCTACTTCGCACGCTTCGATGAGTCTCCCACGGAGAAGCTCCGCATCGGCAATAACATTGTCAAGGAGTACTGGGGCGAAGGATCAAATCGAGCGCACAACTGGCAGCGATATGATGGTGGAGGAGCCTCCACGACGATGAAGTTTGAGGAGGGCGTCGACAGCTACGTTCCCTACGCTGGTCCAATGAAGGACACACTCGATCAGACCCTCAGCAAGATCAAAGCAACGATGAGTAGCTGTGGTACGGTCGACTTGAAGTCTCTCCGTGAGCATGCTAAGCTGACACTCGTCTCCTCTACCTCTATCATCGAGGGAGGTGCACACGATGTTATTCGCAAGGATCGCACCTAGTGCGCATGCGCTTTGATCTCTGTATTGCCTATGCGCTTTGAACTGCATTGCGCAGGCTCTTTGATCAGTATTGCGCAGGCTCTTTGATCAATAGATAGTCACTCCTCGCTGAAGTATCGTATTTAGTGTACTACCCCGAGTTACTCACAGTCGTAGGTCCGACCGCTTGCGGTAAGACCGCCTTGGGTGTGGCTCTGGCTGAGGAGCTGCATGGCGCCATACTCAGTGGCGACAGCAGACAGGTCTTCGTCGGCATGGACATAGGCACTGGCAAGGACCTAGATGCCTACACCACGGAGCGCGGCTCCATACCTCATTACCTTATAGATATTGTCCCAGCGGGGCATCCGTTCAACCTCTTTGAGTATGTGCGGCTCTTTGACGAGGCGTATCACGAGGTTGTCTCGCAGCAGCTTAAGCCGATCTTTGTCGGGGGATCAGGACTCTATGTCGAGCAGGTGCTGCAGACGAAGCCTATGCACCAAGTGCCACCCGATGCTGCGCTACGACAGGAGCTAGAGCAGCTCAGCCTAGCCGACCTGCGAGCCATACTTAGTCGCTACCCCCGCATAGAGCATGCAGACCCAAGCTCGGCACGCAAGTGCATCCGAGCCATCGAGATAGCACGGCACTATGCGCAGTATCCGGAGCAGTATCAAGCCTACCGAGAGGCTCTTCATAAAGCCAAGCAGCTGAAGCCCCCACTCATCATCGGGCTACGCCTAGCTCGTCAGGAGATCATACGACGCATAGACCAGCGCCTGCAGAACAGACTGGAGGAGGGGATGGTCGCTGAAGTGGAGCGGCTGCTCGACGAGCAAGTCCCCGCCGACACACTCATTGCGTATGGTCTGGAGTACCGCTTTATCACCTTATACTTACAGGGTCAGCTTAGCTACGCTGAGATGGAGGAGCAGTTAGCAACCGCTATTCATCAGTTTGCCAAGCGACAGATGACTTGGTTCCGAGGCATGACCCGCCGCGGACTACCCATACACTGGATCGACGGACATCAGCCGGTCACCTACCAGCGCGACCGAGTGCTACGACTGCTTAAAGGTTCGTAAGAGAGAGGGAGCGTGCTAGAGCAAGCCGTTTCTCCACAGGTAGATGATGCGCTCTGTGACCGCATCATCCTCTACATGCTCTGGATCAAACTTCATATCTAGGTTCCCCCCATACAGCTTCGCCAAAGTGTTGTACCAGGTAGCAGTGAACCCGCCATAGATCGACTTAACGATCTCATACCCCGTCGAGCCGGTCTCTCTATTGACCAGCTTGATGAGGAGCAGTCCCTGCCCGAGAGTCAGATTCTTCATCCGTGGTGTATACTCCTTGACCAGCTCTTTCTTGACTCGCGCCAAGTGTGCCCGTCGCTCACGCTCCGTCGGGAAGGTCTCCACATATTCGTACGTCTCGATGATCATAGCGCTCAGCTCCTCTGCGATAGGTAGCACCTTCTTGACATCTCGTACACGACGCCAGTAGGCGTAGCGCTCAGTCTTAGTGAGCGGCCTGTGAGGAGTCCCATAGACTCGTACTTCAGGCAGCTGTATACTGGCGATATCCTCATCAGATAGTGTGTCAGGAACCTGTACAAAAAGCTCATCCATGTCGCTACAGATCGGTGACATGTTGGCGCCCTTCAGCCCTTTAGCCGAGAGCAGTATGAGGGGCAGTAGTGAGCAGATAAAGAGCTTAGACAAATATTTCATAGTTACAAATGCCGTGTCTTATGAGAGAATTTGTTACCTTTGACAATCAATAGAAAGTACCTCGCAAAGGTACAACTAATTGAATAACCTCATACCAACCTATTGACCAGTTAAGTCATGTCTTATAAATCTATACTAACCTCCTCTCTACTCCTCCTTGTCGTCCTGTGTGGGTGCTGCACCTCTAGCTGCGTCTACAAGAAGGGTTCTAAAGCGATGACACAACAAGAGGTCAACTTCAGAGACTTCACAGCGATCAACGCCAATCGTGGTGTGGACCTCGAGATCACACAAGGTGCTGAGTACTCGGTGTCTATCTCTGCTCCCGAGAAGTATAAGGACGATGTCAAGATCGAGCAAAAGGGTGAGACCCTCTACATCAGCTTGCAGCAAGATGTCAAGTACCCCTTTGACTCTGACGACATCACCATCCATATCACGATGCCCTACATTACCAAGATGGACTTGGCGGGAGCTACGGAGGCTTGTTTCATTGGACAGTTTGAGGCACCACAGTTCACAGCTCATCTGTCAGGCTCCTCAGCGATAGAGGATCTCGCTATCGTAGCTGACGAGGTGAGCATCGAAGCTTCTGGAGCTAGCGAACTATCTGGCACTATACAGGCCAAGCGAGCTATGGCAAACCTAACAGGAGCCTCCGAGCTCGATCTGATCGTTAATCAGCTAGACCAGATGACTATGCAGCTCTCAGGCAGCTCAAGCAGTGAGCTAAAAGGCGCTATCACCAACCTGCAGGCTACACTCTCAGGTGCCTCTGAGATTGATGGCGAGGAGCTAGCCGTCTCAGACCTTGACCTCTCACTCTCTGGTGCTTCCTCCGCAGATATTCGCAATAGCGGCACCCTATGCTATAAGCTGTCGGGAGCCTCTGAGCTCACCATCTATGGCTCTCCTAGAGTCCTCGACTCGCAGAGCGATCGCTCCTCATCCATTGAGATGCGCTAGCCGGGAGCCCGCACACGTCACATCGTTCATCTCTTATCAGCAGCTATGTCCTCTATCAAAGAGTCTATAAGTCGTATCAAAGGTCGTATCAAGCGCCTGAGCACGGAGCATCCCAAGCGGGCGCAAGCCTTTCTGTGCGGCTTGATAGTCCTAGGGATGGGGATCTATACCTTTGTATTCAGCGACTCCAACCTCGGCAAGCAGTTCCGCTACTCGCATCGCATCCAGGCACTCACTGACGAGTGCAAGCGCCTAGATGAGGCTTATCGTAGCGACAGCCTGAAGATAGACAGCTACAAGCAGGACAAAGCTTCGCTAGAGCGCATCGCTCGCGAAGAGTATCGTATGCAACGCCCTGATGAGGTTGTCTTTCTCATCAAGGAGAGACCCAAGTCCGAGGACGAAACAAGCAAATAGCCCCTCCTCTGACCAGACGCGCTTCTCTAAGTTTACACGAACCACAATCTATGTCTCAACCGAAGCTCAGCCGACAACGCCTACTAGACCTCTTCTACCGACTAGGTCTGATACTGATGTTTGTAAGTCTAGCACTACCGCTCTTCTACGAGGGCAAAGCCACGGGCTACATACTGCTGGTCGGGTCGCTACTCTACACGATAAGTCAAGCACTGATCGATAGGACCAGCGTAGACCTCCGCACGAAGCGACTACGAGGCATGGCACTCTTAGCGGGAGCCCTCTTTGTCGCAGGCTCCTACCTCTTTATCGTAGAGCAGTCATACTGGAGACTCGTACTCATGGTCGCCTCTGTCCTGCTACTCTACTCCAACGTAGTACTCCTATATCACAAGCCTCGCTCCAAAGAAGAGCCACCAGCCGAAGAGTAAGTCACCAAGCACAGCATGTCAACGAATAGTATCAGAAAAGCTCCACAACGTGAGCGCATCTACACCTTTACAGCTAAGGAGTCGGGTGCACTCCTCGAGCTACTCTTCCAGCTACTCCCAGAGTTGAGTCGCACCACTGTCAAGCAGTATCTGCGCAATCGCTGTGTCGTGCTGAGAGGAGAGACGACCACGCAGTTTGACACCCCCGTCGCCACGGGAGACACTCTAGAGATCTACAACGTAGGAGCTGCCGAGACACTACAGCACCCACTCATTGAGGAGCTGTACCGCGACGAGCAGTTTATCGTCTTACACAAGCGTCCTGGCATCCCCACCATCTCCGTCGGAGGAGCCAGCAAGAGTAGTCTCTTTCAGGTCGTAACGCATCATCTCAAGAAGGTCGATCCGAACGAAAAGATCTTCCTGCTCAATCGTCTCGACCGAGACACCGAGGGCATCATCATCGTAGCGCGTGACAGACAGCTACAGCAAGACTTGCTCGCCGAGTGGCGCAGCTTCATCCTGTCGAATAGCTTTGAGGCTGTCGTACTAGGCTCTCTCGAGACCAGCAGTGGTGAGCTGACGACCCGCCCGACCAAGGATAAGAAGAAGGGTTCCGACAAGCGACGCTCCGCAGCATCGCCCACCAGAGACAAGAAGCCAGCCTCCTTTAGAGCTAGCTACGAGGTTCTCTCCACAGGGCCTTACATCACGAGAGTAAGTTTCTCACTACTCACACGCAATAATAGCATCCGCTCGACGCTCGCTAGCATAGGTCACCCGCTCCTTGGGGATCGTCGTGCCAGTGACTCCATCGCGCCAGTGCTCAGCAAGTACCTAGCACTGCGCACCACCGAGCTAACCATCTTTCACCCCATCAGGAGAGAGAAGATGCAGTTCACCCTAGACACACCATTTGTCAACCTAGACCGGATCGCACAGACACGTCTCACCGCAGCCCAAAAGGAGGCTCTGCTCGTCGAGACGACACCATCCGATCCACGCAAAAAGTGAAATCAACAACCAAAATAAACTATAAGCTTAAAGCAGATGATTATGAAGCAGCGCTCGAAGTACTTACTACTTCTCATTACACTCTTATTCATCGGAGTCCCCAAACTTGCCGCACAGGCTGGCGGCATGATCGACCCCGTCAAGTTTTCTCAGCAGATTACTGACGACGGCAAGAAGACAGTCACTGTATCCATCACCGCTCGTGTCATTGACGGCTGGCACCTCTACGATCAGAACCTACCAGCAGGAGGCCCCGTCTCACTCGAGTTTCACACCGACAAGCTCAAAGGTGCTAAGGTGCTAGGAGGCTTCAAGGCAAACAAAGCTCCTCATCGCTACACCGACGATATCTTCGGCACAGAGGTACGAGAGTTTGCGGGGACAGTCACCTTCTCCCAGCAGCTAGAGATCACCGACCCGAAGGCTTTCGTTTATGAAGGCCAGGTCAAGGGTCAGGCCTGCCAAGACAACTGCGTACTCGTAGACTACGACTTCAACTTCAGCTCCAAGCAGCTCTCCAAGGCTATGCTAGCCGTAGCTGCCAGCGAGCCCGTGGAGACGACTGACGAGGGGACCACGGCGGGGGGTGAGGCAGACAGCACCGAGACAGCTCTTGGTGCCAGTGATAGCCTCTCCGTCGGTGCTAGCTCAGCAAGCTTCTCAGAGGCTAACTACTGGGCACCCGTCGTAGAGCAACTCAAAGCGTATGGCGACCGCAACCAAAAGCAGTCTACCGCTGGTCTTCTGTACATCTTTATCTACGGCTTCCTCGGAGGTCTCATCGCGCTCATCACCCCATGCGTATGGCCTATGATCCCGATGACGGTGAGCTTCTTCCTCAAGCGCACCAAGTCTCGCAAGGCTGCCATACGTGATGCGATGATCTACGGACTCTCTATCATAGTCATCTATGTAGCTCTAGGTCTCATCATCACCGCTATCTTTGGTGCTAGTGCCTTGAACAACCTAGCGACCAATGCGGTCTTTAACATCATCTTCTTCCTCATACTAGTTCTCTTTGCCGTCTCCTTCTTTGGAGCCTTCGAACTAGTTCTGCCAGCTAAGTGGACCAACAAGATGGACTCTAAGGCAGACAGCACCACGGGTCTACTCTCCATCTTCTTCATGGCGTTTACCCTCGTACTCGTCTCCTTCTCTTGTACAGGTCCTATCATCGGTACCCTCCTCGTACAGGCTGGTACCTCAGGCGAGATCGTCGCTCCGGCCATCGGTATGATCGGCTTTGCGCTAGCACTGGCACTACCCTTCTCGCTCTTCGCCATCTTCCCCAACATGTTGCAAAGCATGCCAAAGAGTGGTGGCTGGCTCAACTCTGTCAAGGTGGTCCTCGGATTCCTCGAGCTGGCACTCTCGCTCAAATTCCTCTCCGTTGCCGACCTTGCTTACGGCTGGGGTATCCTCGATCGTGAGACCTTCCTAGCACTCTGGATCATCATCTTCGCACTGCTAGGCTTCTACCTACTCGGCAAGATCCGTCTACCGCACGACACGCCACTGGAGAAGATCAGCGTCTCTCGCCTCTTTATGGCGATCATCTCCCTGGCCTTCTCCGTCTATATGATCCCAGGTCTATGGGGCGCTCCACTCAAGGCTATCACCGCCTTTGCACCACCACTCTACACGCAAGACTTCAACCTATACGACGGTGAGGTACACGCTAAGTTTGACGACTTTGACGCTGGTATGCGCTATGCTCAGGAGACCGGCAAGCCGGTCCTACTAGACTTTTCAGGCTTCGGCTGTGTCAACTGCCGTGAGATGGAGAACTCCGTCTGGATTGACCCGACCGTCAAGGGGCTTCTCGAGGATGAGTATATCCTCATCACCCTGATGGTCGATGACAAGACCGCTCTGCCTAACGTCATTGAGGTAGAGGAAAACGGCTCTGTCAAGAAGCTCCGCACCATCGGCGACAAGTGGAGCTACCTGCAGCGTAGCAAGTTTGCCGCCAATGCACAGCCTTACTACATCGCCATCGATCCTGCGGGCAACCCGCTGAGTGCATCGTATGCCCATGACACAGATATCAGCAAGTATATAGACTTCCTCAAGGGCGGCCTCAAGGAGTACGAAGTACGTAAGAAGGAGCTGGCAAAGTAACCCGCCCTCCTACTAACTAAAGCGAGAGCCTCTATCGCAGCAGCGGTAGGGGCTCTCTTTTTGACTCACCCTTCGCGTGATGCACCCTTTAGGACAAAAGCTCGTTGAGACTGTTGCAAAAGTCAACAGTCTCA
>CAMCJO010000032.1 GCA_945875135.1 uncultured Porphyromonas sp. | reverse complement strand
AATGAAATCGCGCCCACGTGGAAAAAGAAAAACATCCACGTGGAGATTTGAGATTCCCCACGTGGATGTTCGAGAAAGGAGGGTGTCGGACGATTTTCCCTGTAAAGATATGTAAATAGAGATTAGAGGTTAGAGGTTAGAAGTTAGAGGTTAGAAGTTAGAGGTTAGAGAGCGGAGCTTCGGGATTGACGAGAAGCTGACTGGTGGGTCGGGACACGTTTTTGGCGGGAACGTGCGATATCCATGTTGTGATTCCTCCGAAGTGACAAGAGACAAAAAAGCACCGCCTGCGTAGGAGTGACCTTCTCGGGCGGTGCTTTAGTTATGTAGCCTACAGATCGAGGCGGCTTACTGCTTCTTGTCGAGCAGGTTGCGGATTTCGGTCAGTAGCTTGACCTCGTCAGAGGGTTCGGGAGCGGGTGCTTCGGGCTCTTCGTGCTTCTTCCTCACACTATTGATCGCACGGATCATCATGAAGATAACGAGTGCGATGATGAAGAAGTCGACGACGTTCTGAATGAAGAGGCCATAGTTGAGCGTTGTGGCTGCAACGACCTCTTCGCCAGCAGCGTTGATCTCAGCAGGCTTGATCACATAAGCGAGTTCGCTGAAGTTGATACCCCCTGTAAAGAGTCCAACGATAGGCATCAGGATATCGTCAACGAGCGAGGAGACAATCTTGCCAAAGGCTCCTCCGATGATGATACCGACAGCCATATCCATAACGTTGCCACGGAGGGCAAACTCTTTGAATTCTTGCTTGAAACTAGCCATAGTACTGCTTATTTACTCAGTTCGTCGATGATCTCTGGTGTGCAGGCACAGAAAGCAGGGATCAGGTTGCGGTCGCCAAAGCCATTGTCTATGCGAGCCACATTGACCCAAAACTTATTGTCCTCGAGGTAGGGTAGTGCGAAGGCTGCCTGCTGACGGGTGTAAGCGTGATGCCACTCGTCGGCACAGACCTCGTACTGCGGGTGCGGAGCGTTCTTGATGACGTTGTCCTCTGCGTCAGCCTTGCCGGAGGCAATGTCCTGAGCCTCCTGGTAGATCTGGTTCATCACAGCGACAAAGCGGTCTAGCTCTGCCTTGCTCTCGCTTTCTGTCGGCTCGATCATAAGCGTGCCATGTACGGGGAAGGAGACCGTCGGAGCATGGTAACCGAAGTCCATCAAACGCTTGGTGATATCTTCCTCATTGATGCCTGTCTGAGCCTTGACACCACGGCAGTCGAGGATCATCTCATGACCGACGAAGCCTCGGTCACCTGTGAAGACGACTCCGTAGTTATCCTGAAAGCGAGCCTTTAGATAGTTGGCACTCAAGATAGCCATTGCAGTCGCTCTCTTCAAGCCCTCGAAGCCTAGTAAACGTATATAAGCGTACGTGATCACAAAGATGCCAGCACTGCCATAAGGAGCTGCAGATACTTGGTTGGAGCCGTCACCCCAACGCTCGATATGCTTAGGTAGATATGGTACGAGATGCTCAGCAACGCAAATAGGGCCAACTCCAGGACCTCCACCTCCGTGAGGACTTGCGAAAGTCTTGTGCAAGTTCATATGACAAACATCGGCACCCATGTAACCTGGGCTGGTCCAGGCTACCTGTCCATTGAGGTTGGCTCCGTCCATATAAACCTGTCCACCAATTTCGTGTATGCGATCAATGATCGTACGGATATTGTTTTCGAAGATGCCATGCGTACTCGGATAGGTGATCATAATGGCTGCGATGCGATCCTTGTACTGCTCGGTGAGCTCCATAAAGTGATCCATATCTATATCGCCATTGTCGGCCGTGCGGATGGTGATCGTGCCAAAGCCTGCCTGTACAGCACTTGCGGGGTTAGTACCGTGTGCAGAGGCGGGTAGAAGGATGAGGTCACGCGAGCCTTGACCAGAAGCTTTGAGATAGCTGTGTATCACAGTCAGACCAGTGTACTCTCCAGCAGCTCCAGAGTTAGGCTGTAGCGATGTACCCTTCATACCCGTAATCTCGTTGAGCAGATCAGAGAGATTATGTATCAGCTCTAGGTATCCCTCTACTTGATCGTCTGGTGCGTAGGGGTGGATATTGGCAAACTGTGGATTGCTGAGCTGCGCTACTTCTGAAGCTGCATTGAGCTTCATCGTGCAGGATCCAAGAGCAATCATTGATTGTGCTAGAGATATATCCTTTCGATCGAGACGCTTGATGTAGCGCATGAGCTCGGTCTCGGAGTGATACCTCTTGAAGGTCTCATACTGTAGGAAGTCGCTCTGACGAGTAAACTTGTTGTCGAAGAATACTTTGTCTATATCAATCTCGATGCCTTCTATGTCCTTGTCGCTACCCTTGAGCTGGGCGAAGATGTATAGGAGCACTGAGATGTCGCTCTCCATCGTTGTCTCATCAATACTGATGCCGACGTGATGACCATCCTCATAGTAGCGTAGGTTGACCTGACACTCGAGAGCTATCTCACGGAGCTTCTCTGTAGATAAACTCTCAGGGAGCTCTATGTATAGCGTATCGAAGAAGTTTTCGTTGAGCTGCTTGTAGCCCATCTCTACTAGCTGCCCTGCAAGATATCCCGCATAGGCATGTATGCGATGAGCGATGTGACGTAGCCCTTCGGGACCGTGGTATACAGCGTAGAAACTGCTCATCGTAGCCATTAGAGCTTGTGCTGTACAGAGATTGCTGGTAGCACGCTCACGCTTGATATGTTGCTCCCGACTCTGCAGGGCTAGACGGTAGGCTGGGTGTCCATAGGTATCCTTAGAGATACCAACGATACGCCCAGGGATGGTGCGCTTATAGTCCATCGTAGAAGCAAGATAGCCTGCGCTAGGACCTCCGAAGTACATGGGGATACCGAAGCGCTGAGCTGATCCGAAGACGATGTCTGCACCCCACTCCCCTGGAGGTGTGAGGAGCACGAGACTCATCAGGTCAGCGGCTACAGCTACACGTACGCCAGCAACCTTGGCACGCTCCATAAAGTCGTGGTAGCAGTGGATGCTACCCTTTTCGTCTGGGTACTGAATGATAGCTCCGAAGACTTTGTCTGTAAAGTCAAAGGTCTCGTAGTCGCCTACGACGACCTCCATACCTTGCTGGGGAACGCGTGTCTGGATGACTGCTTGCGTAGAGGCAAAGACGCGCTTGTCGATGAAGAGCTGGTTGGCACCGGCCTTCTTCTGCTCTCTAGACCGCTCATTGTAGAGCATGAGAGCAGCCTCGGCACCTGCGGTAGCTTCGTCAAGTAGCGAGCAGTTGGTCAGAGGTAGTCCTGTCAGATCTGTGATGACGGTCTGGAAGTTAAAGAGTGCCTCGAGACGACCCTGCGATACCTCAGCTTGGTAAGGTGTGTAGCTGGTGTACCATACGGGATTCTCTAGGACATTGCGGATGATAGGCTGTGGGGTTACGGTATCGTACCAGCCCATACCGATGTATGAGGTGAAGATACGATTGCGAGATCCTAGCTCGAAGAGATGCTCGCTGAGCTCACGCTCAGTCATTGGCTCTGGTAGATCGAGAGGCTTCTCGAGGAAGATGCCCTCGGGATATACCTTGTGCATTAGCGCATCTACGCTGTCTACGCCGACGACCTGGAGCATCTCAGGCAGGTCAGCATCGGAGATACCTATGTGACGATAGGCAAAGTTTCTTGTATCCATCTATATTAGTTGATATAAGGGTTATTACTTTTTTCGTTGTATATGGTTGTGTGTGGTCCATGCCCTGGGTAGACGATGGTGTCGTCGGGCAGGGGACGCAGTTGGGTCTTGATACTGTGGAGGAGCGTCTGGTAGTCTCCGCCTGGGAGGTCACTACGACCGATGTCGCCACGGAAGAGTACGTCGCCCGTGAAGACGATCCGCTCGCTCGGTAGGTAGTAAGCGACATGGCCTGCTGTATGTCCTGGCACGAAGAGATCGTAGATAGGTAGCTCGCCCAGTCGTAGCGGCTGATCGCTCGGCAGTGGATGGATCTGAGAGAGATCGAAGGCACCCTCTGGTACCTCAAAGCCCCAAGCGCGCATTTGCGCCTCGGGAGAGACCGCTTGTGCCAGCTCGGTAGCGTGTGCATACGCCTTTGCCTCGGGGAAGGTCTGGAGCGCCCAGGGCAAGCCCCAGAGATGGTCGAAGTGCAGGTGAGTGAAGAGAAGTAGGTCTACGCTCAGCTCCCACTGCTTGATGCGCTGTGCGAGACGCTCCTGCTCGCTTGCGGTGGCGCATCCGCAGTCGATGATGGCTGCGTGACCGTCGCTGGTCGAGAGGAGGTAAGTATTTTCCTGTATGACGTTACATACGAATGTAGATACTTCGCAGTTCATAGTTCTTTTTTGTTAGTTGGTTTGTCCTGCTTGGCGACATAGACGATCCATTTGTCCTGATAGTAGTCGGGGTAGTCGGCCAGTGTACTGATCGCGGTGAGCTGTGCGGGTACTCCCGCCTGCGCTATCTCCTCGCTGAGGTCGCCGCCCTTGAGACAGTAGATGCCGGAGTGGGGAGCTTGTGAGCCTTGGAGCATGTGTTGCGTGTACTCATAGAGCCGTCCCAGAGGCATGGCAGCGCGTGACACGATGTAGTCGCAGCGTAGGTCGCAACTCTCGACACGGGTGTGATGCGTAGAGACATTGGTTAGGCCTATCTCGTCAGCGATGGACTGAGCTACGTGGAGCTTCTTGGCAATGCTGTCGATCAGCAGGAACTGATATTGAGGATATAGGATAGCTAGCGGGATGCTGGGGAAGCCACCGCCACAGCCCACGTCAGCAATGGTGTAGCTGGTCGGCTCGTCGGGCAGAAGCCACGCGAGCGCCAGTGAGTGCATCACGTGGTGTAGGTAGAGATTGTCTATGTCTTGCCGGGAGATGACGTTGATGCGTGCGTTCCACTCTTGGTAAAGCGGATAGAGAGCGGTCAACTGCTGCTGGGCAGTTGGGGAGAGCGCAGGAAACTGCCTCAGGAGCCTATCCAATTGCTCCGTGGGGGTAGTGCTTGGTGTGGTGGGCATCTCTACAAACGCACAATTAATAAGGGAAGAAGTGTCATATCTCCCCACAAATGTACGAAAAAAGAGCACAACCCACGATGTAGTGAGTTGTGCTCATAGTCTCTTCGTGTTACACTTTCTACAGGCAGTGCAGTAAAGCGTAGGGAACTGTTTGGTCTCTCTAGTCTTTTTACTCTAGGAAGGTGAGCTGCCCATCAGCCCCCACATCTAGTGTGATAGGCTTCGTGCGCTCTACTGTACCAGCTAGGAGCGCCTTCGAGAGCTCGTTGAGGACGAGTCGCTGTATGACACGCTTGACAGGACGTGCGCCAAACTCGGGATCGTAGCCCCGTTCGGATAGCAGGTTGATGGCTGCGTCACTGTAGTGGAGTGTCACGCCATTCTCCTGGAGCGTACGAACTACCTTGTCGAGCTGTAGACGTACGATCTGAGCGATCTGCGCCTTCGTCAGCGGCGTGAAGACGATGGTCTCGTCGATACGGTTGACAAACTCAGGACGGATCGTCTGCTTGAGTAGCGTCTTGACCTCCTCCTCGGTTCGCTCGATGATCTCTTCGCGGTTCTGCTCGTCGATATGCTCGAAGTTGCGACGGATCAGGTCGGAGCCTAGGTTGCTGGTCATAATGATGATTGTGTTTTTGAAGTTGACCACATGCCCCTTATTGTCCGTCAGCCTGCCATCGTCCAGTACTTGGAGGAGTAGGTTGAAGACGTCGGGGTGTGCCTTCTCAATCTCATCAAAGAGCACAACAGAGTAAGGCTTACGCCTGATAGCCTCGGTGAGCTGTCCGCCCTCATCGTAACCGACATAGCCAGGAGGCGCTCCGATGAGTCGAGTCGCGCTAAACTTCTCCTGATACTCGCTCATATCGATACGAGTCATCATGTGCTCGTCGTCAAAGAGACACTCAGCCAAAGCTCTGGCTACCTCTGTCTTACCGACACCGGTCGTGCCGAGGAAGATAAAGGAACCGATCGGCCTATTAGGATCTTGCAAGCCCGCACGGCTACGACGTACCGCATCGGCAATAGCGGTGATCGCTTCCTCCTGACCGACAACACGCTTGTGTAGCTCGGTCTCTAGGTTGAGCAGCTTGTCCCGCTCGCTCATGAGCATACGACTTACGGGGATACCAGTCCAGCGAGCTACAATGTCGGCGATGTCTTCGGCTGTCACCTCTTCGGTGATCAGTGCGGTGCCAGAGGCACGCTGCTCGGCAAGCTTCTGATTAATCTGAGCGATCTGATCGTCGATCTCCTTGAGCCTTCCATAGCGTAGCTCAGCCACACGACCGTAGTCGCCTAGTCGCTCCGCTTTGTCTGCCTCGATAGAGGTTTGCTCACGCTCGACCTTCAGCTGCTGTGCCTCATTGACCAGGTCTTTCTCGCCATGCCACTGAGCAGCCAGCGCATTGCGCTCTTCCTCTAGATCGGCTATCTGCTTGGAGAGAGCCGTCAGCTTAGGCTCGTCGTGCTCACGTTTGATCGCCTCACGCTCTATCTCTAGCTGCTTGATACGACGCTCCAGCTCGTCTAGCTCTTCGGGCATCGAGTCTATCTGGATGCGTAGTCGTGCAGCAGCCTCGTCCACAAGGTCGATCGCCTTGTCTGGAAGGAAGCGGTCGGTGATGTATCGCTCGCTCAGCTGTACAGCCGCTAGGATAGCATCGTCTTGGATACGTACCTTGTGGTGGTTCTCGTACCGCTCCTTCAGACCTCTTAGGATAGAGATACTGCTCATCTCGTCAGGCTCGTCGACCATCACCATCTGGAAGCGACGCTCGAGAGCTTTGTCCTTCTCAAAGTACTTGCGATACTCATCGAGGGTGGTGGCTCCGATAGCCCGTAGCTCACCACGAGCGAGAGCCGGCTTGAGGATGTTTGCCGCATCCATAGCACCTTGCGAAGCTCCCGCACCGACCAGTGTGTGGATCTCATCAATGAAAAGGATGACCTGTCCGTCAGAAGCGGTCACCTCGTTGACGACCGACTTGAGACGCTCCTCAAACTCTCCCTGATACTTCGCTCCTGCTATGAGAGCACCCATATCGAGTGAATAGATGAGCTTGTCCTTGAGGTTCTCAGGCACGTCACCACGTATGACACGGTGCGCCAAGCCCTCGGCGATAGCTGTCTTACCGACACCAGGCTCACCGACGAGGATAGGGTTATTCTTCGTGCGACGAGAGAGTATCTGTAGGACACGACGTATCTCTTCGTCACGACCTATGACCGGGTCTAGCTTGCCCTCACGAGCACGCTCGCAAAGGTTGATAGCATACTTGCCAAGGGCGTTATACTGCTGATCACTCGTTGCGGAGTCTACCTTGCGTCCCTTGCGCAGCTCACGGATAGCCGCCTCAGCGTCGGCGTAGGTCAAGCCTGCGTCAAGGAGTAGTTGACGCGTATCACTGGTCACCTTGAGAAGTGCCAGGAAGATATGCTCCACAGCTATGTATTGGTCACCCATCTCACTAGCTATCTGCTCGGACTGGGTGAGTACTTGGTTCGTCTGGTTAGAGAGGTAAGGCTCTCCGCCAGATACGTGAGGCAAACGCTCCAGTTGCTGTGCTACCGACTGCTCTATCTGGTGCATGTAAGCACCTGCCTTGGTAGCGACATACTCGACGACGTCACGTCCCTCACGTAGCAGCGCATCTAGGAGGCATATAGGCTCGAGAGCCTGATGCTCCTGCTGACGCGCTTGGGCGATCATCGTTTGGATCACCCGCTGCGATTTGATGGTGTACTTATCTATGTTCATGTTTTTAAGGTTTGATTCTGACTACCTCGAGCAACTGATGTGCCAAAGGATAGAAGCGTGTGACAAATTGTCTTAGTTGGCCGTTAGCTGTTGGCCGTTAGCCGTTAGCTGTTGGCTGTTAGCTGTTAGCTGTTGGCTGTTGGCGTGAAGACAAGACAGAAAAAAAGGAGGAAAGCTCGTGAGCTCTCCTCCTCTCTATATTATCTAAGATTGCTTGAGCTACCCTTGACGGGGTAGTCTGCAGTCCATTAGTAGATGACGTCCATGTCTACACGGCGTGCATCGGTGCGCTTAGCCGGTGTCGTGTCGACACCATTGTCGTAACGCTTGATAGCAGCTGCGGGTACGCCTGCCTCTTGGAGTGCCTTGATGACACTAGCAGCACGCTTAGCAGCGAGCCTGTTGTTGAAGTCTACGGGGCCATCGATACTAGCATAGCCGTATACGAGTACGAGGGCGCGTGGATCGTTGATGACAAAGTCAGCAACGTTGCGCACAGCCTCGAGGCCTTCTGCATTGATAACGTCCGAGTTGACCTTAAAGAATACGCTACGACTGAGCTGTACGTTGTTGCGTGAGCGATCTTGGTGGATCACCCGACGGTTGTCGTAGTTGTAGACAGGAGCCTTCTCAGAAGCCTTCTCGAGCTCGTTGAGCTGATTACGTAGAGCAGCCAGTTGCTGAGCTATCTGATCATCGTCACGCTGAGGGTTCTGCTGAGCTGCCTTGAGGCGAGTTAGCTCCTCTTCGAGTGCTTTGATCTTGTCCGCATCGTTAGTAGCCTGAGCCCTTTGAGCACCCTGAGCTACGACAAGATTACTCCCAGCGGGGTAGTAGAGCTGTCCTCCGACGTTGATAGGCTGTCCAGACTGTGTGTAGACTGGAGTGGCCTTCATAGCATTGAGGTTGTGATACTGTAGGAGTAGATAGAGTAGATCCCTGTCCTTATTGTTTGTGATTGTTATGTCACGTTGCTGAGGACAAGTATTATTCATCTCATCCTCTTCGGCTGCGGTGACTATAGCATTGATGAGCGTGGCTAGCTCTTGCTTTGTCATTACTACCTCTTTCTCACGTCTGTCACGCTCGCTCCTCTCGACGCGCTCTGTACGGTCGCGCTTCTGGCGAGGTGCCTGACGTCTATCACGCTGTGCCTCCACAGGTGTGGAGACAGCAGCTGATAGAAGGATCACGCACAGCCCGACTATTATTGATTTCTTAGTCATACTGTTGTAGTGATAATTGATTAGAAGTAGAAGCGATATCCGAGAGATACGCTATGATTGCGTAGTGAGTGACGTAGACCGTAGTCTAGGAATATAGCACTGTTGAGCTGTGGTAGCTTGTAAGAGGTACCAACGAGGAAGTTGACACCAAGCTTCGTATCTGTAAAGCCACCGACACCAGCACCTAGATAAGGTACGAAGTCACCTAGCTCCTTAAAGTTGAAGTTGTAAA
The DNA here is from genome assembly GCA_945875135.1 of uncultured Porphyromonas sp. Taxonomy (GTDB): domain Bacteria; phylum Bacteroidota; class Bacteroidia; order Bacteroidales; family Porphyromonadaceae; genus Porphyromonas. Next base: position 2,535 of record CAMCJO010000032.1, on the reverse strand, counting down.
CAACGTTGCCTGAGATACCGAGGGTAGTCTTCTTGCCAAAGCCTACGAAGATCTCAGGAACGAAGTCAAGGTTCGTATTGCTGATAGGCATGAAAGCGCGAGCTCCGATTGCAAAAGTACCGAAGAGGTTCTCCTGCTCAGGCTTTACGAGGTTGGTACCTATGAGTAGACCTACAGAGTTCAGCTTGAGGAGACTATTAGAGTTCTTGTCAACGGGAGTTGCATTGCTATCCATAGCTACTGCAGATGATGCAGCAGGAGTCTGATAAGCAGGGTGCGTAGGAGGTGTCGTTACAACAGTCGTCGTAGAGGCGGGCTGCTGTGAACGCATCTGATTGCTCTGCTCGATCTTTCTATCAAGTGCATCGAGACGATCGAGGATCTTCTCGTTTTGCTCAGTTAGCTCAGTCGTAGTTGTCGTAGTCGTAGCGCTCTGAGCCTTTACCTGCTCATTAGCGAGCATCTGCTGCTGAGCGATGTACTGAGGCGAATTGCCGATGAGGGCGTGTACTAGCTCGCGCTCTAGTGGAGTAAGAGCGTCATCGTTGGGCTGACGGTTGACGTTGCCCTTCTGGCAGGAGTGACCCTTCTTGTTGGTGCGGTTGCGGTCGATGATGCGCTGTGCCATATCCTCGATCTCAGATGGAGTCATGCGTACATACTCATCATTGTCACGATCCTGACCATAGTAGTGGTACTCACGATACTCGCGATACTCCTTATCTCGCATCTCGTTGATCTTATCCTGGACCTCCTCGTCTACAGTTGTGTCAAACTGGTAGTGACGAGCGGGCTTGCCTAGGTTAAAGCGTACACCGAACTGATAAGCCATGTTCTTAGCGAGGATTTCAGATCTCTTAGTGATTGTGGTTGTCTTGACGCCAGGAGCTGGGTGTGCGATGAAGTTTGCACTACCGAATACGCTGACATAGCGGAAGAGGGGTACCTCTAGACCGATACCAGCCATACCGAAGACAACGTCATGTAGGTTAGCCTTGTCTAGCTCAGTAGCCTTCTCAGAGAGCTTGGCATCGAGATAACCAGCACCGAGGTTGATGTAAGGTGTCACGCCACGAGGCAGGTTGAGACGACCGGTGAAGTAACCACCGTACATAGCGCACTCTTTGTCAAAGTCGAAGTTGAGCTTCTTGCCAGGCTTACCAGCTTGGTAGTAGAATCCACGTACGCCAAAGGTGTTGTTGAAGTCTACACCTACCTGACCACCATAGAACCAAGAGTCACGTGTGTTCCAGTAAGAGTTCTGATTGAAGTCCATATATAGGATAGAGGGCTCGATCGTGAAGACCATACCACGGAAGCCGTTTGAGAAGAAGTCTCTGTAAGCACGGCTTACCTCGTTACCACCTCTGGGGTCGTAGCCACCGAGGTAGACAGAGAGACCAGCACGAGCTGAGAAGTTGTTCATCAGAGCTAGACCATGCTTGTCGACCTTCTGACTAGCCTTTTCTAGATTGACGTATGGGTTGAGTAGATCTGTGCGGAAGCCTAGGTAGTTACCTGATAGGTCGAGGGCGACACGAGGTGCTAGATTGATCTTAAAGCCTAGTGCTCCAGAGAAGTATAGGTGATCAGTCTTCATCGTCTCGATCTTCTGATCAGCGATAGGTAGCTCGTACTTCATGTTTTGGATACCACCACCGACGAGTAGGTAAGGAGCTAGGATGTAGCCATCGAGGAGGTTGAACTTCAGCTCAGCACCATAGCGCTCGATGTCGATCTTGCGATTGCTCATCTGCTCCTTGAAGATCGGATCTACGTTCCACTCATTGCCGTTGAGCTTAGACTTGATGCCGAAAGAGCGATCATAGACACCACGTAGCTCTACGATCGGGCCGAAGCCGAAGCCAGCGCGTACGCCCCATAGCATAGCGTTGTCGATGTTGAGAGCATCGTCAAGGAATTCATACTGAAAGCCACCACCCACGGTGACGCTCGCATCCTTGACCTGTGCCTTAGCCCCGTTGAAGCTCAGAAGAGCTACAAGAGCCGTACATAGAAGTAGGATTTTTTTATTCATAGTCGAACTATTAAATTGGTTGATAATGCTTAGTAAAGTTGGTGTACAAATAGAAGACAGTCTCACCTCACTCCTTTATATTTGGTAGATGCTCCAAAGAAAACACCTTCTAGAGGGGAGCCGAGCAGACTATCTCACTATATCTGCTGTCACAAAGGTATGAAAAAGTATTGATACAAAGCAACTCTAAGCCCCTCTAATCTGCGAAAAACCTCTATATTAAAGTCTCTTTAAGTGGTGCGGGAACGGCTTTTGGAGATAAAGCGGTCATCGATTATCATCTGATAGAGAGGCTAATAGTGCGACTACTGGGACAGACCTCTTTGGCGAAAAGAGAAGTATCCACGTGGGGATTTTCTAGATCTCCTGTGGAGATGCAGCAAAAGTCGTTGTTGCCACAAATAGAGGCATAGGGGTGTCGTGAAGGACGGCAGGGCTGATACATTATATATCTGTCTCTTATACACATCTGACGCTGCCGACGATATGCAGTGTGT
>CAMCJO010000031.1 GCA_945875135.1 uncultured Porphyromonas sp. | reverse complement strand
CAACCACACCAATATCAATCACTTACACTCCAATAGGGGTCAAACTTGGGTTAAGACGGCCAACCTCCCCGTCTTGTCTAGCATCGTAGGGCTGGCCTATGGTGGAGACACCCCGTTTCAAGCGGAGGTTTACTTCATCAACTTACAGCGGAACAATCAGATTAGCCTTGTGGTTCCCTACTTTGATGTCACAGACCCACGCTTGCCAGATCACCCCGTGCCTGTTGCTGTGCATGGCGTGTTGACTTTTTCTCTAGAGGACTACAAAACCTTTATCAAGCTCAATAGACTTAGGGACTTTGATCTTGATGAGTTTATGAAGCAGATCGAGGGGAGTGTAGTTCGCAAGGTCAAAAGCGTTGTGGCGAACACACCCTCAGACCTATCGATCCCTGTCGTACAGATAGAGCGTCAGATAGATGCCATAAGTAGTGTCCTCGAGGTGAGTCTGCAGGAGTGCCTGGCGGAGTTCGGCGTCCGGCTCAAGCGACTAGACATCCAAGCTATAATCGTTGACAAAGAGTCTAAAGCCTACGCAGAGGTGAAGGCACTCACGGCTGGTATAACGGCCAAAACATTGACTACCCTCTCCAACGTCAATCTCAAAAACATGATAGAGATGCAGCAAGTGAATCGACATAATCTCTCGGAGACGATGCGCATCAATCGTGAGGAGAGACAGCGAGCACAACGCTTACAGTCGGAGTCGACCTACATAAGGGCGCACGCTATCGATAAGCAAGCTGATGTCCTAAAGACTGCAGCTAGCAATATGGGGCAGATGGGTGCTATGCCTACTGGGGCTACTGGAGGTATGAACCCAGCAGAGATGATGACTGGCATGATGATGGGTGGTGCCCTCGGAGGACAGATGGCTGGTATGGTCAGTAGTATGGGCCAGCAAATGCAAAACGCCGTAAATACGCCTCCACCTATGCCAGACGCCCCCTCCTATATGCTAGCCGTGAATGGTCAGCAAATGGGTCCCTTCTCCATAGATCAGCTCCAGCAAATGGCTATGATAGGACAGTTGACCTCAAGTACTTACGTATGGAAGCCTGGCATGGAACAGTGGGAGGTGGCCAGTGCTATCCCAGAGCTAGCCATGCTGTTTGCCCCCGTCACGCCACAGACTCCTCCTACAGGGATGTGTCCTCCCCCACCTCCTCAATCATAATAACTAAAGACCAGAAAGACATGAACGATAGTGGCTTTTACTCCATTGACCGACTAGTAGAGTTTGGTCTAGGTATGGCGGTGGCTCAACAAATGGTACAGACGATGAATCAAGCTATGCAACAGGTCTATGTACCAGGGTCTATTCAGTCTATGCCTGCCCCACAACAGCAGCCCTGCTATGTCGCTATAGACGGGCAACCCGTGGGGCCTCTCACTGAGAGTGACTTAGTACGTCTTATCACAGACAAGAAGGTAACAAAAGAGACCCTTGCATGGATGCCTGGGATGCCTCAATGGCGACCCATCGAACAGCTACCAAGCATACTCAGAGTCATAGCACTGACTCCTCCCCCGATTCCCCAATAATGTACAGTCGTATGAAACTAAAGGCTTTTCCCCTTGCCCTGAGCCTTGCTTTGGCAGGACTGCTAGGTTATTTCATCTATTACATCACAAAGAGTGCTGATTGTGATCTCCTCTGGGGTGTCGGAGCCACGATATGCTTTGCTATAACCGCGATACCCATCTTGGGTACACAGTACGAGTCTGCTCGACAAGGACTGAACCTCAAGATCCTCTCAGGGGTCTTCCTGATCACCTTTGTGATTAGTCATATCTGTTTCGCTAGACTGGGCTCAGACGTAGCGTACTACATCATCGTGAATGGCTGCTTGATGATAGTTTATCTCGCACTCTTCTACAAAATCAGTCTCCTGAATGTCTCAGGCAAAGAGCCTCGGTCAAACGAGACTCAACTTGACGAGACACAATCTAACGAGACAAACACTGAATAGCTGTAACAGGACTTCCTGCTGATTCATTTTTCCACACGCTGTACCACACTAGCCAAAACAAGCGGACCGAGTGGTGGTAAGGCACTAGAATCCAAAAAGGAGATTAGAGGGCTAGTGCTTCTAGTGGTACTAGTGACTCTAGCCAACAGCTAACAGCCAACAGCTAACAGCCAACAGCCAACAGCTAATCTCTAATTTTCGTACCTTAGCTCCCAAATTAGTTTGTCTGAGTATGGAAGTATGGATTATAGTGGCGACGGCGCGTGACCGTGCGATAGGGCGTGATGGCACTATGCCGTGGCGTCTGAGTGATGATTTGCGCCGATTTAAGGCGGCTACGACGGGACACGCGGTCATCATGGGGCGACACACCTGGGACTCCATCGGTGCTCGTCCACTGCCCAACCGCTGCAACATCGTGGTCTCTCGCACCTTGACCGAGGGCGATGCCGAGACGCACTATGTCACCTCCACGCTAGAGCAGGCACTACAGCATTGCCAGCAGGCGGGCTACGAGCGCGTCTACATCATGGGGGGCGGGATGCTCTACAAGAGTGGCCTACCCTACGCTACGCACCTGAACCTGACAATGGTCGACACGGTCGTGCCGGATGCCGACACACATTTTCCAGAGATCAACCTAGCGGAGTGGTCCAAGCTCGAGGAGACGCACTATCCAGCTGATGAGCGCAATGACTACCCCGTGACACAAACGCTATACAAACGAATCGCAACGGCTAAACGCTATGAGTAAACCTTCGATACCTAAGGGAACAAGAGACTTCGGTGCTGAGGAGATGCGCCGACGCAACTATATATTTGAGACGATACGCTCTGTCTTCGCGCTCTACGGCTTCGAGCAGATCGAGACGCCCGCTATGGAGCAGCTGACTACGCTCACGGGCAAGTATGGTGTAGAGGGAGACCGACTACTCTTTAAGATCCTCAACTCGGGCGACTATAAGGCGGGGATTGACGCAGAGACCTTTGCTGAGGAGTCTCCCGCAGCGTTGGCGGCTCGTCTTTGTGATCGTGGGCTACGCTACGATCTGACTGTGCCCTTCGCTCGCTATGTGGTGATGCACCGCAACGAACTGACCTTCCCCTTCAAGCGCTACCAGATGCAACCCGTATGGCGTGCCGACAGACCGCAGAAGGGTCGCTATCGTGAGTTTTACCAGTGCGATGCTGATGTCATCGGTACCGACTCGCTAATGCCGGAGGTGGACTTTGTCTATATGATCGACGAAGTCTTCCGTCGGCTGGATCTGCGTACCACACTACTACTCAACAACCGCAAGATACTGGCGGGGATTGCTGAGGTGATCAAGGCTCCTGACAGGCTAGCGCAGTTGACCATCTGTATGGACAAGCTGGACAAAACCTCTGCGGAGGCTGTCTTGGCAGACCTCATCGAGAGTGGATTTGATCCCGACTTGCTAGAGCCCGTTCGCAAGGTGCTGACGCTAGAGGGGAGCAATCGGGACAAGGTGACAACGCTCCGACAATTGCTCGCTGACTCAGAGATAGGACTCAAGGGGCTGGAAGAGCTCGAGTACGTCCTAGACCATGTCGACACGAGCGACCTGATGACGGAGCTAACCTTCTCGCCTTCGCTGGCACGTGGTCTGGACTACTACACAGGCGCTATCCTAGAGGTTAAGTCGCTCGATGCGCCGATGGGATCTATCTCCGGTGGCGGACGCTACGATAATCTGACGGGTATCTTTGGGCTGGATGGTGTCTCAGGCGTGGGCGTCTCCTTTGGCGCAGAGCGTATCTACGACATCATGCTTTCGCTGGGTAAGTTTGAGACGGCGATGGCTCCCGAAGAACGCATCTTCATCGTCAACTTTGGCGAGGAGGAGCTGCAGAAGCTACTCCCCACAGCGCGCCAGCTACGCCGGGCGGGACTCCCGACGGAGGTCTACCCCTCAGCGGACAAGATGAAGAAACAGCTCTCCTACGCCAACAGCAGAGGCTGTCGCTACGTCATCATCGCGGGGAGTCAAGAGCTGAGCGACGGCAAGGTCTCGATCAAGGATATGACCCTCGGCACGCAGCAGGAGTGTCCGCTCGACGAGATCGTATCTCGCCTGAGGGAGTCACTCTCCGCTAGTCATTAGAATGCTCATCTCATGGAGAATTGCTACCTTTGCAGAAGTATTTTTCAACTAAAGTATAGAATATCCCCATGCCACAAGACGAAGTAAGCTACGCACTAGGCCTAAGCATCGGCCAGAACTTCAAAGCATCCGGAATCAAGGCGATCACCTCTGAAGACTTTATCGCAGGTCTCCAGGACGCTCTCGCTGAGCGTGAGCCACAGATGACCACCGAACGAGCTCGTGAGGTGATCAACCAGCTATTCACGCGCTTGCAACAGGAGGAGGCAGAGCTCAACGCAGCTGCTGGCAAGGAGTACCAAGAGATCATGCGCCACAAGAGTGGTGTCGTGACGCTCCCCAGTGGACTACAATACGAGATCATCAAGGAGGGCCAGGGCGCTAAGCCTAAGGCTACTGACAAGGTGCGCGTACACTACCACGGCACGCTCATCAATGGCGTCGTCTTCGACAGCTCCGTAGAGCGTGGTGAGCCGGCTGAGTTCCCGCTCAATGCGGTCATCCCAGGCTGGACGGAGATCCTACAGCTGATGCCCGTGGGTAGCAAGTGGCGCGTCGTGATACCCTCCGAGCTAGCCTACGGTAGCCGTGGTGCTGGTGACGTGATCCGACCCAATATGACGCTGATCTTCGAGATCGAGCTACTAGACATCGTATAGACACATTACAGCTATGACACATCGCATTTTAACTCTTGCGCTGACGCTGCTTATAGGCGTAGGCGCACTCACGGCTACAGAGCCTCCACGTCTCATCACATCGGCTGACACAGCAGCCTATGCGCTAGGCGTCGCTAATGGTATCGGCTTTGCGCAGAATCTCTCCCAGATGCCTGGCGATCCAGTGAATAAGGAGTTGCTCCTAGCGGGCTTTTCGGCTGCTCTTCTAGAGCAACCTACCGTTATGACCAATGAGGAAGCGCAAGCTTTTCTCTCCAAGTACTTCCAGCAGCTCCAAGAGCAGCAGATGCAGGAGACAAAGGAGAAGAACGAGGCCTTCCTCGAGAGCAATGGGAAGCGTCCCGAGGTCAAGACGACCCAAAGTGGACTACAGTATGAGATCATCAAGGAGGGCAAGGGACCTCGTCCTACGGTCGAGGACACCGTCCGTGTACACTACACGGGTACGCTCATCGACGGCACTAAGTTCGACAGCTCCGTAGATCGTGGCGAGCCTACCAAGTTTGGACTCCTGCAAGTAATCCCCGGCTGGACCGAGGGTCTATGCTTGCTCCCTGAGGGTAGCAAGGCTAAGCTCTACATCCCCGCACGTCTTGCGTACGGTGAGCGTGGAGCAGGCGGTATGATCCCGCCTTATGCTACGCTGATCTTCGAGATCGAGCTACTAGAGGTGATCAAGGGCGAGCCTATTCCCCTAGCTACTCCAACGGACAAATAGAAATAGTCCGCACGATACATCGCAAACAAATATCCTAAATACAACTTACAATGAAGAAATCAATTCTCTCACTCCTCGCAGTGGTTGCAATGGTCTGTGCCTTTGCCAGCTGTAACAAGACAGCTCAGAAGAGTGGAACCAACAGTGAGCTATCAGCCATGAGCGATAGCGTAGCTATGATCCAGGGTTATATGACTGGTCAGCAGCTAGGTCAGCAGTTTATGATGATGGCTATGCAGGGCATGCCAGTAGACTCGATGGAGTTCCTCAAGGGCTTCAAGAAGGGTATCGCCGACACGACCAAGTTCTCTTACTTCGCAGGACAGATCCAGGGTGTCCAGACCGCTATGAGCCTTGCCAAGGAGGGTCTCGACGCTAAGCTCTTTACTCAGTACCTAGAGTATGCACTCAAGGGCGATACGACCAAGATGACAATGGATCAAGAGGCTGCGTACAACTACGTTCAGAACTACTACAATAAGAAGCAGGAGATCGACAACAAGGAGAAGTACGGCAAGAACCTCGAGGAGGGCAAGAAGGCCATCGAGGACTTTGCTAAGCAGGACGGTGTCCTCACGACAAAGTCTGGTCTCGCTTATCGCTACGCTACGAAGGGTACTGGCAAGTCTCCCGTAGACGGTGACAAGGTCAAGGTAACTTACCGTGGTACACTGGTCGATGGCACTGAGTTTGACAAGAGCGAGGAGCCTATCGAGTTCGGAGTCAATCAGGTTATCCCAGGCTGGACGGAGCTTCTTAAGCTGATGAAGGAGGGCGATCAGGTGACCGCTTACATTCCTTACGACCTAGCTTACGGGGCTAATGGCAGTGGATCTACCATCGAGCCATTCTCCACACTTATCTTCGATGTGACACTCCTAGAGGTGATCCCCGCAGAGAAATAAAGCGAGAAGAAGTAATCAACGCGACACTCCGTCGCCACGCATGACGACTCAATAGGTTCATGCGTCTGACTAATCTGGACCTACACGGTATCTATCGTTGGCACACGTCGTGCTACTAGATCCTGTGTAGGTCTATTCATAAGAATGGAGGGGATGCTTATCAATAGGAATTGTTGACTTTTGCAACAGTCTCCAATAAGTTCGCTCCAGCATTACCACTCTGACGAAACGCACGCCACACCAGCTAAGACCTATGTCTCACTTCAAGTCACATATAGAGCAGATCATCTCCACGCTACGGGACGAGCAGGCACTCCGCACCCTCACCCCCATTGAGCTTCTCGACGATGGTCGCTACACAGCGCTCGACGATGCGCCCTCACGACCACTCATCAACCTCAACAGCAACGACTACCTAGCTCTCCACCACGCGACTTGTCACTTTGCTGGGGAGACCGATCTGACCAATAGCCTACAGAGGCTCTCGGTGAAGGAGCTAGGCTCTACCTCTTCGCGCCTGCTCTCGGGAGATCGTGCGGTGATGCACCAGCTCGAGGAGCTTATCGCTGGGTCGTTGCAGCACGAGGCAGCCTTGCTCTTCAACAGTGGCTACCACGCTAACGTGGGCATCCTCCCAGCACTCAAACTCCCAGGCATGGTGGTGCTAGCAGACAAGCTGATACACGCCAGTATGATCGACGGGATACGGCTCTCGGGCTTGCCCTTCGAACGCTTTCGCCACAACGATGTGACCAATCTCCAGCGTCTCATCGAGAAGCATCACAGCTCCGAGAGCTGCCAGCACATTATCGTCATGGCCGAGAGCATCTACAGCATGGATGGTGATCTGGCTCCATTAGAAGAGTTCGTGGCCCTCAAGAAGCAATACCCCAAGGTAGCACTCTATATAGACGAAGCGCACGCCATCGGCGTCCGTGGAGCGCATGGCTATGGGCTGTGCGAAGAGCTCGGCTTACTTCCAGAGATCGATCTCCTTGTCGGCACCTTTGGCAAGGCTCTCGGATCTATGGGCGCTTATGTCGCTTGCTCTGAGGCGGTACGCACACTACTCATCACACGCTCACGAAGCCTCATCTACTCGACCATGCTGCCCCCGCTCATCATTCAGTGGATACTATCCGTCTGGCAAGCACTCCCCACCCTCACCCGGCGCAGAGCGCACCTAGCTGAGCTACAGCAACTACTGACCGACGAGCTAGCCACACTCCCAGAGCAACTGCTGCCCACGCCGCACAGCCATATCATACCACTCCTCTGCGGGAGTCGTGAGCGAGCCAGAGCCGTGGCGCAAGCTCTGCACGAGGAGGGTTACTTCATCCGCCCCATCATGTCTCCGACTGTACCTGTCGGCTCCGAGCGACTGAGGATCTCACTCACCGCTGGGCTGACCACGTCTGATGTCAAGCGGCTCTGCCAAGTCATCCTAACACACCTCGCCTAGCCCCTATGCAGTACACCTTCCAGCGAAACAGTGACCAGGACCCCGCTCGCCAACTCATCATCTACTTCTGCGGATGGGGCATGACGCCTGCCACGGTTTCGCACCTGACCTTGCCTGATCAGTGTGACTTACTCGCGCTGTACGACTATCGGTCCCTCGAGCTGAGCGACGACCTTGCAGACTTACCCTGGGACTCCTACCAGGCGGTCACCATCGTAGCCTGGTCGCTAGGCGTCTGGGCCGCCGAGCAGGTCGTACCGCACTGGTCTATACTCCCCCGCAGACGGCGTCTGATAGCGGTCGCCGGATCGCCCTACCCTATGCACGACCAGTGGGGTATCCCCAGCCAAATATTCATAGGGACACTGGAGGGACTAACCGACGAAAACCGCCAGCGCTTCAATCGCCGTATGTGTGGCGGTAAGCGATACAAGCAGCTTTACGACATCCTCTCCGAGCGGCCCACTACTGAGCTTCGCGACGAACTGCAAGCGGTCTACGATAGCCTAGCTACTTCTGAAGAGCCCGAGACAACGCCCCACACTCGCCTAACGTGGGATCTGGCGATCATCGGAGAGCGTGATCAGATCTTCCCCGCGAAAAACCTCTCCACGCTATGGGAGGCGGTCAATGTCCCCACCCTACTACTCCCCGACGGGTACCACTACCTCTTTGACCTGTGGCACTCGTGGCGTGAGCTATGGGCATCCATCGAGTAAACCAGTGAGTCCTACCATTCATCCACCCCACCCAGCGTCTATGACCTCTCTCGCCCATCAGTTCGACCGTGCAGCAGCGCACTACAACGAGGCAGCCGAGCCACAGCGACTCGTGATCGATCGACTCGTGCAGCTGCTTGATGAGCATCTGCCTAAGGCAGAGCGTCACTTTGCTCATGCCTTTGAGATGGGTGCGGGCTCTGGACTGCTGACGGAGCGTATAGATCAGCTCGCACAGATCGACCATTGGACCCTCGCCGACCTATCCCCAGCACTCCTAGCACAGGTCCCTAGGCTGAGAGACCTGCACCCCGAGCTACGTGTGGGAGACGCTTCCGAGTTCTCTCTAGAGGGGCTCGGTGTCGATCTCTTTGTCTCCAGTAGCGCCATACAGTGGCTCGCCGCCCCATGCGCCTACTTAGCGCGCACCATCCACGAGCTCTCAGCACGTGCTACCGTAGCCGTCAGCACCTTCGGCCCAGACAACCTCCTCGAGCTACGACAGCTCACAGGGCAAGGACTACACTACCCCTCGCTAACCAACTGGCACAGCACGCTTCAGGAGCTTGGCTACCCCTACGAGATCCACGCGGAGCGACTCGTCATCCCCTTTGCCGATCCTCTAGCTGTACTACAGCACCTCCGCCATACTGGCACCGCACAGCTACCCAACGCGCCTCAGCAGATACACACACCGAGGCAGCTCAGAGACTTTACAAAAAAATATATTGCTAACTTTGCAGACGAGTTAGGTCGAGTCACACTCACCTTTCATCCGGTTTATATCATCATCAACAAACAACCTATAATATGAAACGAACTCTATCCCTCTCCTCTCTACTGATCGTACTAGGCTCGCTCTTAGTGCTGAGCAGCTGTAATCGAGACAAGAAGACGACGCTACAGCTCCACGGGCTCGAGGGCAATCTATCTGGTATGACAGCTTATCTCTACGATGAGGCTGACCCCAAGACGCCGATCGACAGCATCGTCATCCAGGACACAGTCGCTAGCCTATCGCTAGACAACCTACAGAAAGGGTACCTCTACCTCCTCACTTGTGAGGGTACGCAGCTCAACGCTCAGTTTGTCTACGAGGAGACCTCTCTAAACTACAACCTCAGCGATGGACGTGTCAGTGGCTCTCCCGCCAACGATGCGTACAACGCCTTCGAGCAAGACATGGCGGTCATCTTGCAGGCCGACTCTATCGATCAGGCTGCTGGTCAGGAGATAGTCCGTAAGTATGTTGCAGAGCAAAAGGACAACCCCCTCGTACTGCGTGCTATGCAGTATGCTATGTACCTCTTTGACGACCTCTCTGAGTTCCAACAGCCTCTTGAGGAGATGGGCGAAAACGTCAAGCGACTCCCCAGCTATACCTCGCTAAAAGAGCTGATCCAAGGTATGATCAATACGAAAGTCGGCAAGCCCTTTGCAGACTTTTCGGGCATCACCACAGATGGTGAGCAGGTCAAGCTCTCGGACTACGTAGGTCAGGGGCAGTATGCGCTCGTTGACTTCTGGGCCTCTTGGTGTGGTCCTTGCCGTCACGAGATACCCACGCTCATCCAGATGCACAAGAAGTACAAGGACAAGGGGCTGCTCGTCCTCGGCGTCGGTGTATGGGAGGATAGCCACGACACCCATCTACAGGCTGTCAAGGAGCTACAGATCCCCTATCCACAGATCTACGATGAGCAGAAAGATCATGCCACCTCACTGTACGGCATCATGGGCATCCCTCAGATTATGCTCATAGGGCCTGACGGAGTCATCATGCAGCGCGATCTTCGCGGAGAGCAGATCGATCAGATACTCAGCGAGATATACAAGTAGTCGACAGACACTCACGCAACATAGGTCCAGCAAGACTTGCAGATTAAGAAAATTGTCGTACCTTTGTGACCTGGGCGAGTGCCACACGGCCAGCTCCCTGTGAATCCCCCAGGGCTTGACCGCAGCAAGGGTAGCGGGTTGTAGCGGCGCGATGTGGATTGCTCGCCCTTTTGCCTCTTTAGCTCAGTTGGTAGAGCACGTGATTTGTAATCTCGGGGTCGTTGGTTCGAGTCCGACAAGAGGCTCTCTCACAAGGCTAGTCCTAGAGACTACATCTACAGTTGACGAGCAGATTGCTAAGCTTAGCAGTCTGCTCGTTTTTTTTCGTACCTTTGGCGCGTTAATGAGCCTTTTACTAAATATGCATACGCTTCATAGCTCTTCGCTTAGATGGTTGATCGTCTTGATGATACTCGTGCCTAGCTACGTAGCTGGGTCGGATGTCTCGCTGTGGGACATACCGCCCACGGGACACCGTGTGACGGTCGTACCGACCTCTGCAGAGCGACAGCAGATCAATCAGCTCTACCAGCAGATGAGACTGGAGGGGAGGCTCTCGTTTGAAGCCTTTAGTCTGGGCGTGCGGGGATACAATCAGATCTCAAACAAGCATCGCTCACGGCTCACCATCGTGGACTTCTCCAAGCCCTCGACTCAGGAGCGTATGTTTGTCATCGATATGGAGCAGGGTAAGCTCCTCTATGCTACGCTCTGCGCACACGGACGTGGTAGTGGGGAGAACTACGCTACATCCTTTTCCAATCAACCGAACTCTCATCAGAGCTCTCTGGGCTTCTACCTAACTAATGAGACTTACAGCGGGAGCAACGGCTACTCGCTACGTCTCGACGGGCTGGAGCGTGGGTACAACGATCAGGCGCGGGCTCGTGCTATCGTCATACATGGTGCCGCTTATGTGAATGATCAGATCATCCGACAGGGACGTCTCGGGCGTAGCTACGGGTGCCCTGCAGTGCCTCGTGCACTGGCACGTCCGATCATCGATGCGATCAAGGGGGGTAGCGTCCTATACATCTACGCCAACCGTCCTGACTACCTCGCCCAGAGCATGGTGCCACGCTCCGAAACGGAGCCGACCAGAGCCGATCAGGATAGCCGCACCACGCAGCTGATCAACTAGTTCAGCGTCATCATCTGACGGTAAGCCTCTATATAATAGTCGTAGTAGTGTACCCAAAGTGCTTGGGAGGCTGTCTGCCGAGCTTGCTTGTAGCACGCCTTCGGGAGTCCTGCGGTAGCTTTCTCTAGAATTGTCGCCAGTGCTTTTGTCACAAAGGCGTCGTCATGATCACGACGTGGGATGACCTGTACACCGTGCTGCAGGCTGTCCGTAGCAGGTTCGCCATAAAGCTCTAGGATCGCCTGACCAAAGCCAGACAAGTCGGTCGTCACCGTCGG
>CAMCJO010000030.1 GCA_945875135.1 uncultured Porphyromonas sp. | reverse complement strand
TACTTGTCGAAAAACGTCTTCAGCATCGCTGCTTAACAAAATTCCCAGCCTCCCCACTCTCTCAAACGACAAATGGACTATTGACACAGCCCCGTTCTCGTTGAAGCGCAGTATGACCTGCGGGCGGACACGCAGGTCCGCCCCTACAACGAGTTACTCCTATCGCTTTGACACAACGGACGCCCTCTCGCTAAACACGACCGTGCGTCCCTACACAGGGTTACACATCCACGAGTCCTTGGTTTGGACTTGGTGGCACTTTGACATAATGTCGCAAGTGCTTGCGTCGTGGCACAATGTTTGATACCTATGTAATGTAAGCGTCTGACCTACGGATGAACCGGGTCAGCCGACAGAGACATTAACAAATAAGAAATCAACAAACAACACAATACTATGGGTAAGATAATTGGTATAGACTTAGGAACTACAAATTCATGTGTAGCAGTCATGGAGGGTGGCGAGAGTAAGGTCATCCCCAACAGCGAGGGACGTATGACAACTCCCTCAGTAGTAGCATTCGTAGAGGGCGGTGAGCGCAAGGTGGGTGACCCCGCTAAGCGTCAGGCTATCACGAACCCAACGAACACGATCTACTCGATCAAGCGCTTCATGGGTGAGACCTATGAGCAGATAGAGAAGGAGGCTGAGCGCGTCCCCTTTAAAGTGGTCAAGGGTGATAACAACACCCCACGTGTAGACATCGACGAACGTCTCTACACGCCACAGGAGATCTCGGCGATGATCCTTCAGAAGATGAAGAAGACAGCTGAGGACTACCTCGGCACAGAGGTCACCGATGCGGTGATCACGGTGCCCGCATACTTCAACGACTCACAGCGTCAGGCTACTAAGGAGGCTGGCGAGATCGCTGGACTCAAGGTGCGTCGTATCGTCAACGAGCCTACGGCTGCTTCGCTAGCTTACGGCCTTGACAAGAAGGGCTCCGATATGAAGATCGCTGTCTTCGACCTCGGTGGTGGTACGTTTGATATCTCTATCCTAGAGCTCGGTGACGGGGTCTTTGAGGTGAAGTCCACAAATGGTGATACGCACCTAGGTGGTGATGACTTTGACCATGTGATCATCGACTGGCTCGCTGAGGAGTTTATGAAGGACGAGGGTATCGATCCCCGCAAGGACAATATGGCACTGCAGCGCCTCAAGGATGCTGCTGAGCGTGCTAAGATAGAGCTCTCAAGCTCGACCTCGACAGAGATCAACCTACCTTACCTGATCCCTGTAGATGGTATCGCTAAGCATCTCGTTCGTACGCTGACACGTGCTAAGTTTGAGCAGCTAGCTGACAAGCTGATCCACGCTTGCGTAGCTCCTTGTGAGCAGGCGCTCAAGGATGCAGGACTCACAGCGAGCGACATCAATGAGGTAATCCTCGTAGGTGGCTCGACACGTATCCCCGCTATCCAGGAGATCGTCAAGAAGACCTTTAACCAGGAGCCCTCTAAGGGTGTGAACCCCGATGAGGTGGTCGCCTGCGGTGCAGCTATCCAGGGAGCTGTCCTAACGGGCGAGGTAAAGGATGTTCTACTCCTTGATGTGACGCCTCTGTCACTCGGTCTGGAGACGATGGGCGGTGTAATGACTCGTCTGATCGATGCGAATACGACGATCCCAACGAAGAAGAGTCAGATCTTTACCACAGCTGTGGACAACCAGCCTTCAGTAGAGATCCACGTCCTACAGGGTGAGCGTTCGCTAGCTAAGGATAATAAGAGTATCGGTCGCTTTAACCTAGATGGTATCGCTCCGGCACCTCGCCAGACGCCGCAGATCGAGGTCACCTTTGACATTGATGCTAATGGTATCCTCAACGTCACGGCGGTCGACAAGGCTACTGGTAAGCAGCAGAACATCCGCATCGAGGCTTCGAGCGGTCTGAGCGATGACGAGATCAAGCGTATGAAGCAGGAGGCTGAGGCAAATGCTAAGGCTGACGAGGAGGCTAAGGCTCGTATCGACAAGCTCAACCAGGCAGACAGCATGATCTTCTCTACGGAGAAGCAGCTCAAGGAGCTAGGCGACAAGATCCCTGCTGACAAGAAGGCACCGATCGAGGCTGCTCTAGAGAATCTGCGCAAGGCTCACAAGGCGGAGGATATCCCTGCTATCGACAAGGCTATGGAGGAGCTGAACACGGCCTTCCACGCAGCTACCGAGCAGATGTACAATCAAGCTAACGCTCAGCAGCAGGCTGGTCCTCAGCCAGGTGCTAACGCACAGCCTAATGACAACTCCTCTGCAAAGGGCAACGACTCTGGCGATGTAGCTGACGCAGACTTTGAGGAGATCAAGTAATCTCCGATCCCTTACTAAACAAGCGGGTGGGTCAACGATGGTTGACTCACCCGCTTGTTTTGTGTAAGAGGCTAGAGGGGTGGCTAGTGGCATTAGTGCTCCTAGTAGGTCTAGTGCCTCTAGAGTCTAATCTCTAAGCTCTAACTTCTAATCTCTAACCTTTAATTTCGTACCTTTGGGGCGACAGATCTTCACAGCAAAAGCCACTAAGCGATGACGAGACACGATGACTTAGCAGAGTACTTCAAGCAAAAAGGAGTACGGACCACGGCAAACCGCATCTTGGTGCTGCGCGCCTTGATGGCAGCGACGCAGCCGATGAGTCTCAACGAACTGGAGACGACGCTCTACCCGATGGATAAGTCGAGCATCTCGCGGGTGCTGACGCTCTTTCTAGCTCATGACATCGTCCACGCCTTTGAGGACGGGCGAGGGGTGTGCAACTATGAGCTCTGCGCCAGCGACGGCGTCTGCCTCGGTGAGGATGAGCACATACACTTCTACTGCGAGCGGTGCCAGCACTCCTACTGCATGGAGATGCTCGAGGTGCCTCCGCTACGCCTGCCCAAGGGGTACAGCGCCCACGCCATCTCCTTCGTCATCAAAGGCATCTGCCCACACTGTCAGAACAAACGCTCATAAGATAGGTACCGACCCGTGACAATGCGCAGTTAGTAGCTCCCTACCGAGGGCTACTCGTGAGATTTGCCGAATGTGAAGATTTTCGAGAAGAGGAGGAGATGTGACGGAGTTTTTGTATTTTTGGAGAGTCATCATTTACTACAAACGAAATACAACTATGAGTACACAGAATCGCATCATACCTCCCAGCGAACTGATCGTCAATGACGATGGTTCGATCTTTCACCTTCATCTGAAGCCTGAGCAACTGGCTGACAAGATCATCCTCTGTGGCGATCCGTCTCGTGTGGACTTGATCGCATCACACTTTGACTCGCACGAGTGCTCCGTAAGCAATCGTGAGTTTCACACCATCACAGGGACTTATCGTGGCAAGCGAATCACGGTACAGAGCCACGGCATAGGCTGTGACAACATCGAGATCGTCATCAACGAGCTAGATGCGCTCGCCAATATCGACTTAGAGACTCGCCAAGTACGTCCTAACCACCGCAAGCTGACCATGGTACGTGTGGGTACCAGTGGCGGTCTGCAGCCTGAGACGCCGATAGGCACTTACGTCGCAGCACACAAGGCGATCGGCTTCGAGGGGTCGCTCTTTTTCTATGCCAATACGGAGGCGATACGCGACCTACCCTTTGAGGTTGCGCTCAAGGAGCAGCTACAGTGGCCAATCAAGGGACTCGATCCCTACGTAGTCAACTGTAGTGAGTCGCTCTGCCAGCAGATCGTCGGCGACTACGGAGACATCGTGCGTGGCTGTACGATCGCGGCCAACGGATTTTACGCACCTCAGGGACGACAGCTACGCCTGCCACTTGCTGACCCGACGCTAAATCAGAAGATCGAGGCCTTTGAGTATGAGGGGCAGCGCATCACCAACTTTGAGATGGAGTCGGCTGCCCTCAGTGGTATCGGTAGCCTCCTCGGACACGACACGCTGACTGTCTGCTACATCATCGCAGGGCGTCAGAACCTGAATATGAATACCAACTACAAGCAAGGCATTGACGGACTCATCGAGCTAGTCCTAGAGCGTATCTAACAACAAGTAGAAGTAGCGTTTAACTGAAAGTTAATCGGCCTTCGGCTTGTCGTATGACTGTTTTTTTGTACCTTTAGAGTGTCAAGGTGATTTCTCCTGCTTTTACCCCTATATAGCAAATAGGAGTAAGGGAGTACATCGAGACACTCTCTAGATCGTCAGATGCGATCTAGAGAATGCATAAGCAAGGATAAATTATATTCACAAATCAAACAACAGAACAGATATGAATAACACAGGACGTATAGCATTAGGTATTGCCATAGGTGCTGCTATCGGTGCAGCCATCACTTACCTCTCAGATCGCGACAAGCGTGATCGTCTCTATGATGACCTCAGCACGACGGCCGATCGCACACGCGACTCGCTCGTAGAGGGATACTATGAGGCTAAGGATCGTTTTGAGACCTATCGCGACAAGCTACAAAAGCGTGGCGCAAAGTTTGCCGAGGAGGTTGAGGAGCAGTTCGACGAGACCGTGGACAAGGCTAAGGAGACAGCCAGCAAAGCTAAAGAGACTGTCGAGGAGGCTAAGAAGGCTGTCAAGTAAGCTCTCAAGCTGAGACAATCTCCATTGAGTAATACAGACTCAAGAGAACTAAAAGGGTAGCACGCTCATCCGCACAAGGGGACCACGGGTCACCGACGACAGATGAGTACGCTACCCTTTTGTTTTTGCTTTCTATCCTCTGATCTCTAACATCTAACTTCTAACACCCTATGGAAGACTTCAAGATATCTCGCTTTATCCATCACACCAAGGAGTACCTCAAGGCATACGCTCGCCGAGCAATATACTCGAGCACCGACGCGGGCATGAAGCTCGCTGGTAATCTCCTCACGATACTTCTAGTATTGTCACTCATGCCGTTTGTGATCATACTCCTACTCTTCGCTGGAGTAGCTGGGATCAACACTTGGCTGGAGCTGGGCTGGGGGTGGAGCTTCCTCATAGGTGCTGGAGTCTTACTACTGCTGGTAGTCATCACGCTGTTACTGCGCAAAGTCATCGTACGTACCATCAGTACCAGCATCTATCGCAAGGCATACGATTCGCTAAGCAAGCTCGATGATAAGCTACGCCCACAGCCGATGACATCCGATGGGGAAGGTGCTAACACCCCCGCTAAGGAAAGCGAAAGCGCCATCACTACTACCGACGAACTACCCACCACGCAAACCCGCTAACCTGACTATCTAATATGAAGAAAAGAGTATCCTATAAAGACTTCCAGAGACGTCAGAAACTTGCCGAGGCTGATCTAGTGATCGCTGAGCGCACCTGGCAGAGAGAGCTGGGCTATATCAAAGGGCTGGGCATCAAAAAGACAATTATCAATGAGGTAAAAGAACAGATAGCTCCTCGAGGCTCTCTGCTCGGTTGTCTGCTCACGCCATCCACACGTAAGCAGCGACGCAAGGGGAGCTCACTACTCTCCAAGCTGACGGGTGGTCCTAAGCAATCGACCTACAGCTCTCTGACACAAGGCGAGCAAGAGGGAGCGACGACTCACGGAGCGACACGGTGCGTCCTCGACACCGCGATGTCTCTAGCCAAGCCCATCCTATGGACCGTAGGGCTTGGCATGGCCAAGGGATTTCTTCGCAAGAAGTTTAAGCCTCTTCGTTTCTTTCTCTGACAAGCTCTTTAGTAGCCACTATCCTTTCACCCGACTTACAGCTTAGCGACTGTCAGCCTTAGACGTTTCTTCCTTAGAGACGCTAGTGCCACGAGAGGCACCAATTGCTTATTTCATTATCTTTGCGGGGCGTAGCGAGAGGCGCGACATACCAATGGGAGTGTGTTGCCGTCCCGCCGTAGGTTAAGTTTCTCTTCGCGTGGTACTTTTTCTGAAGCTTTATGCACCTCAAAAGTAGATATCTTCTTATTCTCTTGCTGGCACTCGCTTGTTGTCCGCTCGTAGCGCAGGAGCGAGCCGAGCTAGAGCAGCTTTACCAGCCTATCCTCGAGCGCCCGCTAGGCGTAGCTCCCGCCATCAGCGACAGCGCATGGGAGCAACTCATACAGAAAGCACTAGACGCCCCAGAGAGTACTGTCACCTTACAGACCAAAGCACAGGAGTCTCTAGAGATGCGGATAGACAAGGCACATCTCCGCTGCACGATCTCCGTAGCGGGTCTACTCACCTACGAGCTACTACGCGCTCCCTGGCGCACGCAGGGCGAGCGACCCATACTACAGATCACGACCCTCGAGCAACCTTATCGTGTGAGTCAGCTCACGGCCTTCCTACCCAAGCAAGAGAAGCAGTGGGAGCTAAACGCTACCATCCCATACACAGACTGGCTCATACATTCCGAGGAAAAAGAGTCCGACCCCTCCCCCTCTGAGGCTCTTTTGTCATCACTGACCGAGATGCCCATCGTACTAACCTTTGACACAGAGCAAGGTAGACGAAAGGTCCGGATCAGTGCCACTCCCTCTCTAGAGGGCTGGACAACAAAGGAGGAGACCAAGCGCATCAAGCAACTCATCAGCACATCGCCCCAATCCTATCAATTGACACGGCGAGGCATCTTGAAAAGAATCAAGTAAGATCACCCCATGGCTAGACTAGATAATAAGCATATCAAGTATATCATCGCTGGAGCTGTCCTCGTGGTGCTCCTCGTCATCGTTGGAGCGTGGCTATATATAAGGAGTGAGCGACAGCAGATGCAAAGCGTGCAGAGCGAGCTGGTCGATATGGAGAAGCAACGCATGCAGCAAGAGCTGGACGAGCTGGCAGCGCAGTATCAGCTTCAGTACGAAAAGCTCGCCTCAGCGTCGGGCGAGACAAGTCTCTCCTTTGACAACGACGAGCTACTCGCTCAGCTGGAGAGCGAGCAGGAGCGTGTCAAGCAGCTAAGCCAAGAGCTAGCCACCGTCAAGGCGTCCAACGCCAAGCGCATCAGTGAGCTAACGGGCGAGATCAATACGCTCCGAGCCTTACTCCGCAGCTACATCGTACAGATCGACTCACTCCATGCGACGAATGAGCGACTCGTAGCCGAGAATCAGCAGGTCAAGGAAGACTACTCACGCATCAGTAGCGAAGCCTCACGACTCTCGCAAGAGAAAGCCGCACTATCTGACCAAGTCGCCATAGCAGCCCGCCTAGACATCTCTGGGCTCACAGTCTCTCCGCTCAACAGCCGAGGCAAGCGCACTTCACGCATTGACAAAGTGGAGACACTGGCGGTGTCCTTTACGCTCAAAAAGAATGTCACCGCACCCGTCGGCAACAAAGCGATCTACGTTCGCATCCTCAACCCCAACGACATGCCGATGAGTGGCTCTGGCGGAGCCTTTAGCTTCGAGGGGCAGACCCTCCAGGCGACAGCCTCCAAGAGCATCGAGTACACAGGCGAGGATACCCCCGTCACCATCTACTATCAGATTACGCAGGCACTCCTCTCAGGGAGCTACCGAGCAGACGTTTTTGCCGATGGACATCGCATCGGACACATCAACTTTACCCTATGATGAGAGCTCTATCGACACCCCTACGAGGACTACTCGCACTCGTCCTCAGTGGCATACTCACTGGCTCCCTCTTTGCACAGACGGAGCCACTCACGCTGTCACTACACGACTGCATCCGCTACCACCGAGAGAGCCCCGCGCCATCGGCACAGCTAGAGGCACAGCGACAAGCAGCCCACGCCACACGGCTCAAAGCGCAGAGCAACTTCTTCCCGCAAGTATCGCTATCAGGCGGATGGCTCTACACACCAGCCAAGCTTAAGCCTTTCTCCGTCGACCTATCCTCCTGGCTTCCACCCATGCAGACGCCCAACCTACCAGGAGTGCCCACTCTAGGCGAAGCACAGTCTTGGCTCGATGACAAGATGAGCCTCGAGCTAGGACACATATTCTACGGCTCCCTCTCGCTACGTCAGCCCATCTTTGCCGGTGGACGCATCTACAACGGGGTACGCCTAGCGCAGATCGGCGAGCAAGCAGCCGAGTACCAGTGGACCATCCAGCAGCGTGGCGAGGAGGAGCAGATCGCCAAGACCTATTGGCAGGCAGTACAGCTACAGGAGCAGCTCAAGGCGATCACGCAGTTCAACGACATGCTAGACAAAACGCTCGCTGACGTCTCAGCCATGAAGGAGCAAGGGGTCGTAGCTGATCGTGAGGTGGTCTCCGTACGGGTCAACCGCAACAACGCCAAGCTACAGGAAGGTAAGCTACGAGAGGGATTGCAGGCTCTGCTCATCCTACTCAAGCATCAGTGCCGCATCCCAGCGGAGCAAGCCATAGAGCTTACTCCCGACTTCACGCTCGCCAGCCAGCAACCGATCGATCCATACCAGCCCAAGCTATACAGCACGATCAATCCGATGGAGCGTGTCGAGCTCAAAGCAGCCAATCTAGCTGTCGAGGCGGAGCAGCGACGCGCTAAGATGGCTCTCGGCGAGATGCTCCCCGAGGTAGGCTTCACGGCGCAGCTACTCACCATGTCGCCCAATCCTATGGACGGCTTTAAGAAGCAGTTTGGCACTACCTGGATGGTCGGTGTAGCTGTTCAGATCCCCATCACGGGCATTTACCAAGGTTGGCAGAGTCGCTCGGCAGCACTTGCCAGCCAGCAGGTACGTCAGCTAGAGCTACAAGACGCTGAGCGTGCCATCCAGATGCAAAACGAGCAAGCCTCACGGCAGCTCACCGAGGCACTCGCACGCTACGCCGAGACGGAGCAGATCCGCACCGACGCGCAACTCAATCTCGACCTCTCGACCGAGGGACACAAGGAGGGCGTCGTCACGCTCGAGACGCTCTCGCTAGCACAGCGCAACTGGCTCGAGTCTGAGATGCAGTACATCGAGACCTTCGTCGCTGTGCGCCTAGCGCAGGTCGCTGTCAACGTCGCCACCGGCCAGACCCTCGACCTCTAACTCTCCACACAGCAACCGAGCAACCGCAGGGTCCTATGATATTGACGGCAGAGCAAGCGCAAGCATTGGAAGAGATGAAGAGCTTTGTCGCCGCTCCTCAAGAAAACATCTTCATCTTAAAAGGCTATGCAGGTACCGGTAAGACCACCCTACTGAGCGTCTTGCTAGACTACTTAGATAGTCAGCGTATCTCATACGACTTGATGGCTCCTACAGGAAGAGCTGCCAAGGTGATGCGAGATAAGCTCAAGCGGGGTGCCTCCACCATCCACTCTCGGATCTATAAATATGTGGCAGCGATAAAGGTCAAGGATGCACAAAAGGATACATATCATCGACTCTACTACACTGTCGATGAGGCTAGGTATGGCAGTGTCATCATTGTCGACGAGGGATCGATGGTCTCCATAAAGAAGCAGCTAGATGAGATCTACGTCATGGGGAGTGGCTCCCTGCTAGAGGATATATTGACCTATGCGGGTGTACGAAGTCATTGGGCTAAGATAATCTTTGTCGGTGATCCAGCACAGTTGCCTCCAGTAGGCGAAAACGAGCCGGTAGCACTGCAGCGAGAGACCTTCGAGAGTAGGGGGCTGCGCGTCATGGAGTCGTGGCTCCGTGAGGTGGTGCGACAAGCCAGTGGCTCTCTCATCTTAGCAAACGCTACTCAGATGCGACGCTTCATCGAGGAGGGGCATGGAGTAGTCATGCCTGAGTATGATGATCACTCATTCCAGCGCGTAGAGGCTTTAGACCTGCTGTCATGCTACTTCCGGCTCTTTCCCAAGAACAATCTGGACAATGGCCCGATCATCACCTACAGCAATCGAAGCTGTCTCGAGCTCAATCAAGCCATCCGAGAGAGGTACTTCCCCAACCACCCTAACGTCACAGGGGGCGATAAGCTGCTCGTCGTAAAGAACAACCAGTTCCACAATCTAGTCAACGGAGACTTTGTCGAGGTCGTTTGGGCCTCTCCTAGGACAGAGTCCCATACCATTTCCCTTAAAGAGGAGAATGTCTCCCTAACCTTTAGAGATCTACAGATTAAGACCGATGAAGGGACCTATCAGGTCAAGATCCTCGATGACCTACTCTCCTCGCCCCAGGCAAATATCACCTCATCAGAGAGTAAAGCTCTCTTTAAAAAAGTTCGACTAGATGCTTATCAAGTCTGGGGACTATCTGAAAAAGGAAAATTTAGGCCTAAAGAAGAAGGAGTATCTATACCTGAAGAAGAGTACCAGCGATTCATGCGTGCAGACGAGTATTTCAACGCGCTACACTGCAAGTATGGATACGCCGTGACCTGCCACAAGTCTCAGGGAGGAGAGTGGGACACCGTCTTGGTCGACTACGAGGGGCGCAACCAGATCTCTGTCGATGCCATGCGCTGGGCCTATACAGCCACCACTAGAGCAAGTCAGCACTGCATCGTGACCAATCCACCCCAGATCAGCGAGTCGGCATGCTACAGAGGTGTGCAGGCGACCAACGCTCTCTCCAAGCCGCCCACACTGCCCTCCGCCTCAACCAGCCAGAAGAGCGAAGGCGATGACGATGTGGATCTCAACATCCTGCTGCAGGGACGCACGACTGCACCACTACCAGAAGTCCAGCGGATGTTTGCTACCCTCTCACGTGCCCTAGCTCACATAGGTTATGAGATCATCTCGACAAAAGCCATGCAATACCAAGAGCGATACACGATTCGATCGAAGGAGGGAGGCGGCCCCGTTGAGATATCGGGCTTTTACAACAAGCAAGGAGCCTTCAGGCAAGGCTTTAAGATCACCGCTGGAGTCGTATCACCCGATCAGCGTGCTCTCCTCGACCCACTACTAGCCTCTCCAGAGCACTCTGCGACACCTACCCCGCAGCAAGAGCAGGTAGTCTACACCCCCTCCAGCACTGCTTACGAGCTAGCTTATGGTATCGTCTCGCGGGCATCGGAGCGGAGTGGCGTTTCTATCAGAGCTGTCCAGGAGTACCCAGCACAGTACTACGTCCGGTACTACCTAGCCACGGCAGAGTCGCCAGACGCTTATTTGGATTGCTTTTGCAATGCTAAGGGCTATCCGTAGATTCAACTATCAAATGCAACTGAATTGGTTCATCGAGCCCTACAACAATCAGATCTCAGAGCAAGCTATGACCAAGGCCTTTAACACCTTGCACCAGGCAGCACCCGTTGCTGATCCCGAGCTAGACATCCCCGAGCCGACCATTCAGGTGATCGACACGCACAGCAGCCATGAGGGCAACGTATGCAATGTAGATGCTGTAGCTCATGCCAGAGAACTCGGCTGGACCGTCTACGATCTAGCAGGAGACACACAAAACTGGATCGGAGTACCCTACGATGGTTCGCCCGTGGGCATCACACCTATCTCGTTGCACATGCCGACCTGTAGCCGTATGCCTGGAGCGATCAGACTAGATGCACTAGAGCCTCACAGTACCATCACACTCTACGATATGGAGGGACGCACACTGCAAGAGTTCTCTACGTCCACCAGCACAGTTACGATTCCCTTGGTAGCCGAGCAGTCTGCTACGCCCTTCCTCCTCACGATCCAGTCGCCTGAGGGGCAACGCGTGAGCGTCAAGCTCTAGACCCACAGGTCGCAAAGGCTGCTCCATTAAGCAGCTCTTACAGATGATAGCCACGTAGGAAACTCGAATTTCCTACGTGGCTGTTTTTCATTCCTTACGTAGGGATTGGGAAGTTCCTCCGCTGGAACTAAAAAGTTCCTCCGCTGGAACTAAAGAGTTCCTCCCTTGGAACTTTAAAGTTCCAAAAGGGGAACTACTTTTGGAACTCGTATCTATCAAGCGTTCAGCACAATAAAACAAGCTACACCTGTAGCGACTTAACTAATTGAGGATCTGGGTACAACTCCTCTTACGTCTGTTTTTCTTTACCTTTGTCAAGCAATGAAGGAGATCGATATCTGTCAGTAAGTCTATCCCTAAGTTATGGCACTGTTTTTTCTTCTGTTACTTCCATATTATACATTGGCGAGAGGTCTCAACACCTTAC